>NZ_JBLROA010000035.1:0-60510 GCF_047921505.1 Micromonospora sp. SL1-18
AATCCGGTAACAGCAGCAATCACGAAGGGCCGGCCCCACAAAGGGGCCGGCCCTTCGCCATCACCAACGGCCGGCCCGCCCCGGGGCCGGCCGTCGGTCGTCCGCGGGTGCCGGTGTCAGCCCTCGGCGAGTACGCCGAGGATCTGCTCGCCGTACTTGGCGAGCTTGTTCTCGCCGACGCCGTTGACCCCGGACAACTCGGCCAGCGAGGCCGGTGCCTCGGTGGCGATCTGCCGCAGGGTGGCGTCGTGGAAGACGACGTACGCGGGCACGCCCTGCTCCTTGGCGGTGGCCGCCCGCCAGGCCCGCAGCCGCTCGAACACCGGGGCCGCGGCCGGGGTGAGGTCGGCGACGACGGTGGCCGCGCCCCGCGGCTTCGCCGAACGGGCGGACGCCGGCTTCTCCGGCTCCCGCCGCATCGTGACCGTACGCCGGCGGCCCAGCACCTCGGCGCTCGCCTCGGTGAGCGCGAGGGTGCCGTAGTCGCCCTCGACCGCGAGCAGGCCCTCGGCTAGCAGTTGCCGCACCACGCCCCGCCACTCCGCCTCGCGCAGTTCGGTGCCGATGCCGAAGGTGCTCAGCGAGTCGTGGCCGTACTGGTCGACCTTGTCGGTGCGCCGGCCGAGCAGGATGTCGACGCAGTGCCCGACGCCGAACCGCTGGTTGCGCTCCCGGTCCAGCCGGTAGACGGTGGAGAGGAGCTTCTGCGCGGCGACCGTGCCGTCCCAGGACTCGGGCGGTTCGAGGCAGGTGTCGCAGTTGCCGCAGCCGCCCGCGCCGGTCTCGCCGAAGTATTCCAGGAGTTGCGCCCGGCGGCAGCGGACCGTCTCGCAGAGGGCCAGCATCGCGTCGAGGTGGGTGGCCAGGTTGCGCCGGTGCGCGAGGTCGCCCTCCGACGTATCGATCATCTTGCGCTGCTGAACCACGTCCTGCAGGCCGTACGCCAGCCAGGCGGTCGACGGCAGGCCGTCCCGCCCGGCCCGGCCGGTCTCCTGGTAGTAGCCCTCCACCGACTTCGGCAGGTCGAGGTGGGCGACGAAGCGTACGTCTGGCTTGTCGATGCCCATGCCGAACGCGATGGTGGCGACCATGACCAGCCCGTCCTCGCGCAGGAAGCGCTGCTGGTTGGCGGCCCGGGTCCGGGCGTCCAGCCCGGCGTGGTACGGAAGCGCCGGCACGCCGTTCGCCACCAGGAACTCGGCCGTCTTCTCCACCGAGGCGCGGGACAGGCAGTAGACGATCCCGGCGTCGCCCGAGTGCTCGTCGCGCAGCAGGCTCAGCAACTGCTTGCGCGGCTCCCGCTTCGGCACGATCCGATACTGGATGTTGGGCCGGTCGAAGCTGGCCACGAAGTGCCGGGCGTCGGTGAGCTGGAGCCGGGTGGCGATCTCCGTACGGGTGGCCTTGGTCGCGGTGGCGGTGAGCGCGATCCGCGGCACCCCGGGCCAGCGCTCGTGCAGCATCGAGAGGTTGAGGTAGTCGGGGCGGAAGTCGTGCCCCCACTGGGAGACGCAGTGCGCCTCGTCGATCGCGAACAACGCGATCCGGCCCCGCTCCAGCAGGCCGACGGTGGAGCGGACGGCGAGTGCCTCCGGGGCGAGGTAGAGCAGGTCCAGTTTGCCGGCGAGGAAGGCGGCCTCCACCCGTCGCCGCTCGGCCGGCTCCTGGGTCGAGTTGAGGAACCCGGCGCGGACGCCGACCGCGGTGAGCGCGTCGACCTGGTCCTGCATGAGCGCGATCAGCGGCGAGACCACCACCGCGACACCGTCGCGGACCAGCGCGGGGATCTGGTAGCAGAGCGACTTCCCGCCCCCGGTCGGCATCAGCACCAGCGCGTCGCCGCCGGCCCCCACGTGCTCGACGACCTCCTGCTGGAAGCCCCGGAAGGTGTCGTAGCCGAACACCCGGCGCAGCACCCGCAGAGCGTCCTCGGTCCGCTGATCGGTGGGGGAGACCATCCGCGCAGTCTACGAGCGTCCCCCGACAACGGGTGACACGCCGTCACTGTGTGGTCGCGCCGCCCCCGTCGCCCCAGCAGAGCCCGCCGATGCCGGCCGCGCTGTGGAGCCGGGGTGTCCGGTGATGTCCATGCAGACCTCGTTGTCCGGGCCGATGCGCCCGCAGAACACCGGCTCGACGTGGTTCCAGGCGTGCGCGCGGGACAGCAGCGCGGCGCTCGCGGGCAACTCGGGGCGGAGGATCGTCAGGCCTTCCGTGTAGACGACCGCCTGCTCCCGGGCCTCCCGCAGGTCGCCCGCCAGGTAGCTCAGGTGCAGGATCCAGCGCCGGTGCGGGTCGTGCGCGGCGGGTTCGTAGCCGGCGGCGGGCGGCCTGTTGCGCCCCGACCGCCGCTCGCGTTCCGTCCCGTAGCGGGCCGCCAGGGCGCTGCTGCTGGTCGAGCACGCGGCGCGCGCCTGGGACGGCCTCGCCGTATACCTCCACGACGCCTGGGAGACGTACGAGGAGGAGCCGGCGGCGCGTCACCCGCGGATCCGGCATGAAGATCAGGATTCTGAGACTCGCGCTCACAGGCAGCAACCCGGAGTACCCACCGGGGCCGGATCCAGCGTCAATCTGAGGGCCGGACTCAACCCGTACCAAGAACCGTCGACGTCAGCGGGTGACGCCCCCAGTTTCATCCACCCACAAGCGTTGCGCCAGCACCATGACCATCTGAGGGGGCCCCGGCGCAGCAATGCGTCGGGGCTACCCGGCGATGCTTGCCGGACGCGGACGACAATCCCTGTCCCGGGAAACAGCACCCGCGTGCGGCATTGCCTCGCATGCAGGGCGCGAGCGCGATGGGGAGCCAGCAGGCTCCGCAATGGCCTTCGATCAAGAGTGACGCTGGCCGGCCGAAGATCCTCCCATCCCAGCCAGCATTCTGGCTCACCTTGACGGTATATATCGTCCAACGTAATCTACTGCGCATGGCGGCAATGCAAGAGCCAACATTCCTCATCCTCACGGCACTGGCGACAGAGCCGAAACACGGCTACGGCGTGACCCAGGAAGTTGCTGAGCTCTCCGACGGGATGGTGACACTGCGCGCCGGCACGCTCTACGGCGCCCTCGACCGGCTCATCGAGCACGGGCTCATCGAGGTCGACCGCCAGGAGGTGGTCGACGGGCGGCTGCGCCGCTACTACCGGCTGACCGACGCGGGCGCCAGCCGGCTCGCCGAGCAGGCACGCCGTCTGCGCAAGCACGCGGAGGCCGCCGAGAGCCGGTTGCGTGCCCGCCCGGGCAGTGCCTTCGCCTTCACGGCCCGCCGGTTCGGGGCCCTCGCGTGAGCGGCACGGGGGCGCTCACGCGGGAGCTGCCGGCGCACGCCGCATTGGAACGCTGGTACCGGCGGTTGCTCCGGATCTACCCGATCGGCTACCGCCGCGCCTACGGCGACGAAATCGTGGCGACGCTCATGGACGCCGCCGAGCCCGGCCGCCGCCGGCCCGCCGGGGCCGACGTCGCGGACCTAGTCCGCGGTGCACTACGGCAGTGGTTCCGGCTGCCGGTCGGCGTTTCCCCGATCGCGGCCGCAGTGCTGGCCAGCGTGATCCTGGGGGCGATCGGCGCGGCGAGCGGCTCCTGGGTGGCCTGGCAGACCGCCGCGGACCTTCCGTCCGATGCGGCCGCCGGCCGGATCGGCGCCACCGTGACCGGCACCGCGTTGCCGGCGTCCACCATCGACCGGCACGACGGGATGGGCGAGACCTGGCGCACAGTGGCCCTGGCCTACGAGCCCCGGCTCACCGGTTGGTCGCTCGAGGACGCGCAGGCCCGGCTGCGCGCCGACGGATGGACACCCGGCCGGGTGCAACAGACCCAACCCCATGCGTACGCCAACGACAAGCGCCTCGACGGCATCTACCAGGTGTTCGAGGCTACCCGCGACGGCCACACCCTGCGAGGGTACGCGTTGACGATCACCACACCGGGACACGCCGGCACCCACCTCTTGATCGGCATCGGCCCGGCCGAGCCCGGCTGGGCACCCGTGGCGGCCGCACTCGGGTGGCTGGCCGCCGCGATGACCGGCTGGACACTCACCGGCTGGGTCGCGTACCGGCTCCGGCACCGCACGCTGTCCCGCCGGCTCGCCGCCCTCGCGCTCGGCCTCACCGCCGTCGGTCTCGCCGCGCACCCCACCATCGGCCTCTACGAGACCCTCGGCACGCTCGCGTTCGCGGACATCGACATCTACGGCATCGCTCCGCCGTACCGATGGGTGGTGGCCACCCCGGCCGCCTGGCTGGTAACGGCTACGCTCGTGGCCGGTGCCGGCATCGGCCTCCTGGCCACCACGGGCCGCGGCCGGTCCAGCGCCCACCCAGCCCCCGTAGCGTGAAAGACCACCAGGCCGTGAACCCGGAGGGTGCCCGCTCCTACAAGACACGAACCGGCAGCACACACCAGAACGCCCGCCAGCTGCCGAGCCGCCGATAGGCGGTTCGGCGGGTCCGGCACAACCGACAGAAGGACCGGCACCGACTCATCCCCACGCCGCCTCCGCACTCCGGCGCGGTCGCCTGGTGCGCGGATCTGCTGCATTCGGCGCGGTCGTTGTACGGCATGGCGCCGGATCACGAGGCGAGTGGGAACTCCGCATAAGTGCTCGTGCCCGTGATCTTGAGGTTCAGCTCTCCTTCGAGTGCGCCTGCGAGACGGTGCAGCAGCGGCAGGGTCGGAGTGACCGCGCCACCTTCCAGCCGCGAGATGACGGTCTGAGTGGTGCCTGCTCGACGGGCGAGTTCGCTCTGGCTGATACCCAACGCGTTTCGCCGATCGTAGACGGCCTGGCCGAGGGCAATGCGTGCGCCGGCTTCGATGTACTCGGCGCTTTCGCGGTGCTCGTCGGGCACCCTCCACTTGGTGTGATACCCCTTCATGACAGTTGGTCACCCCTCTCGGTCGTAGACATGCGTTGCCGCCTGGTGCTGGTCCTCGCAGACCCGCTGCGCCGCCACCGCTCGTTCCACCTCAGCTGCCTCGCGGCTGCGGGTCTTGCGGAAGACCGTCAGCAGCACGATCCGTCGGTGTGGAGCCAGCCAGTAGCTGATCCGCCAAGCTGAGCGGCCCAGGTGAAAACGCAGTTCCCGGACCGCGCCCCGCAGATGCCTGCTGTGCGGCTCGCCGAGCGTGGTGGGTGCCTCGGCCAGCCGGTCGGCATGGTATTCAACTGTCCGGTAGTCGGCGAGTGACAGCGTGCCAAGCCACTCGCGTACCTCGGGCTCCAGTTCGACGTCGTACCGGTCGCCCATATACGCGAGCATATAGCACGTGGGCTCGCCGTGCCCACCGAACTGCCGTCGGCGCTCGCAGCCGAATGCCTGAGGCCGATGACCGCCATTGACGGCGCGCCGCGAAGATCAACAACGCCAAGCTGCCGCGTTGGCGTGCCGGCGCGCTGCGCTCATCCGTGCCATCTAGCGGACAGGGCCACACCGGACGACACCCCCTGGTCCACTCGCACTGCCAGCGCCGGACAACCGGCGCCCAGAAAAACCCAACGCTGCTCTATGCCTGACACGCCCTCCGGGCTTGCTTGAGCCGTATGCCGCGACGAGTGGCACGTACGGATTTGTGGGCGCCCCGATGCAGCAATGCACCGGGGCTATCCGACCGCGCTACGGCCTGTTACGGCAAGCGGGTCGCGTCGGCGGCCTCGCCGCCGAGGGCGTCACGGGGCTGACCGGGCGGACGAGCCCGGCGCGTGTCGGAACTACGACCGGGGCCGGCGCCCAGGTCCCGGCAAACCGGACAACTCCCTGTTCCCGTCGTCACCCCGTGGAATCCCGTACGGGGCCGGAGCCGTTAGAGTCGCTGATTGACCATTCGCGGCCGAAGCGGCCGCGGCGCCACGGCTTGGGGGTAGCAGGTGAGCGAGGCGCGGACGGCGGGAGACCTGGTGCCGACCGGTACGGAGACAGCCCTGAGCCGGCCGGCGCCGGCCGAGGCGGACACCACCCTGGTGGTGGTCACCGGCCTCTCCGGCGGCGGTCGGAGCACGGTGGCCCGGGCGCTGGAGAATGTCGGCTTCTACGTGGTCGACAACCTGCCCCAGGCCCTCATGCTCGACATGGCCGAGCTGGCGTTCAAGGCGGGCGGCGCGGCCCGGCGTACGGCCATGGTGCTGGACGTGCGGTCGCGTGCGTTCTCCACCGACCTGGCCGGGGCGATCCGGGAGCTGCGCGAGCGCGGCTTCCAGCCCCGGGTGGTCTTCGTCGACGCCGACGACGAGGTGCTGATCCGCCGGTTCGAGAGCGTCCGGCGTTCGCACCCGTTGCAGGGGGACGGGCGGCTGGCCGACGGGATCGCCGTCGAGCGCGCCCTGCTGGAGGAGGCCCGGGACCAGGCCGACGTGATCATCGATACCAGTCACCTCAACGTCAACCAGCTCCGGCGCCGGGTCGAGGAGCTGTTCGGCGGGGAGGACGCGCGCCGGCTGCGGATCACCGTGCTCTCCTTCGGCTTCAAGTACGGCCTGCCCCCGGACGCCGACTTCGTGATGGACGCCCGGTTCCTACCTAATCCGTACTGGGTGCCCGAGCTGCGTGAGCACACCGGGCGGGAGGAGCCGGTCAGCGCGTACGTGCTGGGCCAGGAGGGCGCGGACGCCTTCGTGGCCGGGTACGCCGACCTGGTCAACGCCACCACCGCCGGCTTCGAGCGGGAGGGGAAGCGCTACCTGACCGTCGCCGTCGGCTGCACCGGCGGCAAGCACCGCAGTGTCGCGATCGCCGAGGAACTGGCCGCCCGGCTGCGCCAGTCCGGCATCGCCGCGAACGCCCAGCACCGGGACCTGGGGCGGGAGTGAGCCCGGCCAGGGTGGTCGCCTTCGGCGGCGGACACGGGCTCTCGGCATCCCTGCGGGCGCTGCGGCACTGCGTACCCGAGCTGGACCTGGACATCACCGCGGTGGTCACCGTGGGCGACGACGGCGGCTCCAGCGGCCGGCTGCGGGCCGAGCGTGGCGGGCTGCCGCCGGGGGATCTCCGGCAGGCGCTGGTCGCGCTGGCCGGCGATCACCCGGCCACCCGGCACACCGCCGGCCTGTTCCAGCACCGCTTCGCCGCCGCCGCGGCGGGCCCGGCGGGCGCCGGTGGGGGAGCGGGCGACCCGCTCGTCGGGCACGCGGTCGGCAACCTGGTGCTGCACGGGCTGATGGAGCTGTTCGGCGATCCGGTGGCCGCGCTCGACCACGCCGGGGCGATGCTCGGCGTGGTTGGCCGGGTGCTGCCGATGTCCTGCCAGCCGGTCGGCATCGAGGCCCGGGTGCGCGGCGCCGATCCGGACCACCCCGACGAGGTGAGCACGGTGCACGGCCAGCACCAGGTGGCGGTCACCACCGGTCGGGTCGAGGCGCTGCGGCTCGCCCCGGCCGCGCCGGTCGCCTGCGCCGAGGCGGTGGCCACGGTACGCGAGGCCGACTGGCTGATCTTCGGGCCGGGCAGCTGGTACACCAGTGTGCTGCCGCACCTGCTGGTGCCGGGGCTGGCCGACGCGATCATCTCCAGTTCGGCGCGGCGGCTGGTGACGCTCAACCTGGTGGCGGAGAAGGAGACCCTCGGGCTGTCCCTGGCCGACCATCTGGACACCCTGCGGCGCTATCTGCCCGAGCTGAAGGTGGACATGGTGCTGGCCGACTCCAAGGCGGTGGGTGACCCCGTGGCGGTCGAACGTGCGGCAGAATCGCTGGGTGCCCGGCTGGTCCTCGCTCCCGTCGCCGTCCTCGACGGCACGCCCCGTCATGATCCAGCCGCCCTGGGCGCCGCGCTGGTGCCTGTCCTGGGCGCCGATCGTTAGACACGTACGTAATCACCGGCGACACGCCGGAACCGGTCCGTGAGGGGGCGCACTATGGCGATGACGGCTGCGGTCAAGGACGAGCTGAGTCGGGTCGACGTGCCCAAGCCCTGCTGCCGGCGGGCGGAGATGGCCGCCCTGCTGCGCTTCGCGGGCGGGTTGCACATCGTGTCGGGTCGCGTGGTGGTCGAGGCTGAGCTGGACACCGGCGCGGTCGCCCGGCGGCTCCGCCGGGAGATCGCCGAGGTTTACGGCTACCCCAGCGAGATCCACGTGCTCGCCTCCGGTGGGCTGCGCAAGGGCAGCCACTTCATCGTACGGGTGGTGAAGGACGGCGAGGCGCTGGCGCGCCAGACCGGCCTGCTGGACGTGCGTGGCCGTCCGGTGCGCGGGCTGCCGCCGCACGTGGTCGCCGCCAACGTCTGTTGCGCGGTCTCCGCCTGGCGGGGCGCGTTCATGGCGCACGGCTCGCTGACCGAGCCGGGCCGCTCCAGCGCGCTGGAGATCACCTGCCCGGGGCCGGAGTCGGCCCTGGCCCTGGTCGGCGCGGCCCGGCGGATCGGGATCACCGCCAAGAACCGCGAGGTGCGCAATGTCGACCGGGTGGTGGTCAAGGACGGCGACGCGATCGCCGCCCTGCTCACCCGGATCGGCGCCCACTCCAGCGTGCTGGCCTGGGAGGAGCGGCGGGTGCGCCGCGAGGTCCGGGCCACCGCCAACCGGCTGGCCAACTTCGACGACGCCAACCTGCGCCGCTCGGCCCGGGCCGCGGTGGCCGCCGCCGCCCGGGTCACCCGGGCGCTGGAGATCCTCGCCGACGACGCTCCCGACCATCTCACCTCGGCCGGGCGGCTGCGCCTGGAGCACCGGCAGGCCTCGCTGGAGGAGTTGGGTGCCCTCGCCGACCCGCCGCTGACCAAGGACGCCATCGCGGGCCGGATCCGCCGGCTGCTCGCGCTGGCCGACAAGCGGGCGCGGGACCTGGGCATCCCGGATACGGAAGCGGCCGTCACGCCCGACATGCTCGTGGTCTGATAGGACGGTGGGACGTCGTACTGCAGCGGGATCACCACCCGGCGCAGCGCGATGTCGCACGCTCGGATATGGTCGCTGCGTACGGCAAGGGGGCCGACACCGGCACTCCTCGTCCGTGCTCACCGCCTCGGGCGGTCAGGTCCCCAGGACCGCGGCGGGGTGGCCGAGATGAATCATCAACGGCCGGCTCCAACGGTCGGCGCACACACCTTCGCCGGCTGATGGCCTGACGCCGGCGGACCAGAACGCGAGGAGATGGGACCTGTGACCATCCGGGTTGGCATCAACGGCTTCGGCCGGATCGGCCGCAACTTCTTCCGGGCAGTGCTGGCGTCCGGCGCCGACATCGAGGTCGTGGCGGTCAACGACCTGACCGACAACGAGACGCTCGCCCACCTTGTCAAGTACGACAGCATCCTGGGCCGCCTCCCGCAGGAGGTCAAGGCCAGCGACGACGAGATCACCGTGGGCGGCCACACCATCAAGGCGTACGCCGAGAAGGACCCGGCCAAGCTGCCGTGGGGCGATGTGGGCGCCGATGTGGTGATCGAGTCCACCGGTTTCTTCACCGACGCCACCAAGGCGAAGGCGCACATCGACGGCGGGGCCAAGAAGGTCATCATCTCCGCGCCGGCGAAGAACGAGGACGTCACCGTGGTCATGGGGGTCAACCAGGACCAGTACGACCCTGCCAAGCACACAATCATCTCGAACGCCTCCTGCACCACCAACTGCCTCGCCCCGATGGCCAAGGTGCTGCACGACACGTTCGGCATCCAGCAGGGCCTGATGACCACCATCCACGCGTACACGCAGGACCAGAACCTGCAGGACGCGCCGCACAAGGACCTGCGCCGGGCCCGGGCCGCCGCGCTCAACATCGTGCCGACCTCGACCGGCGCCGCCAAGGCGATCGGCCTGGTCCTGCCGGACCTCAAGGGCAAGCTGGACGGCTACGCGCTGCGCGTGCCGATCCCGACCGGCTCCACCACCGACCTGACCGTCAACGTCAACCGCGAGACCACGGTGGACGAGGTCAACGCCGCGATGAAGGCCGCCGCGGACGGCCCGCTCAAGGGCATCCTGATCTACAACGAGGACCCGATCGTGTCCTCCGACATCGTCACCGACCCGGCGTCGTGCGTCTACGACGCGCCGCTGACCAAGGTCGTCGGCAACCAGGTCAAGGTCGTCGGCTGGTACGACAACGAGTGGGGCTACTCGAACCGTCTGGTCGACCTGGTCAAACTGGTTGGTTCGTCGCTGTGAGTGCGAGGAGTGAGCTTGCGAGCCCCGCAGCCACGAACGGAGGGCTGGCTCTGTGAGCATCCGTAACCTCGACGACCTGCTCGCCGAGGGGGTGTCGGGTCGGCGCGTGCTGGTGCGCGCCGACCTGAACGTCCCGCTCGACAAGCAGACCGGCGAGATCACTGACGACGGCCGGATCCGGGCCGTCCTGCCGACCCTGAGCGCGCTGGTCCAGGCCGGCGCCAGGGTGGTCGTCTGCTCGCACCTGGGACGCCCGAAGGGCACGCCGGATCCGCAGTTCAGCCTCCGCCCGGTGGCCGGTCGGCTCGGCGAGCTGCTCAACGCCCCGGTGCGCTTCGCCGAGGACACCGTCGGCGACTCCGCCCGCTCCACCGTGGACGGCCTCGCCGACGGCCAGGTCGCCCTGCTGGAGAACCTGCGCTTCAACAAGGGTGAGACCAGCAAGGACGACGCCGAGCGGGGCGCCTTCGCCGACCAGCTCGCCGCCCTCGGCGAGGCGTACGTCGACGACGCCTTCGGCGCGGTGCACCGTAAGCACGCCAGCGTCTACGACGTGCCGGGCCGGCTGCCGCACTTCGCCGGCCGGCTGGTGCTGCGCGAGGTGGAGGTGCTCAGCAAGCTGACCCGTGACCCGGAGCGGCCGTACGTGGTGGTGCTGGGCGGCTCCAAGGTCTCCGACAAGCTCGCGGTGATCGAGGCGCTGCTGCCGAAGGTCGACCGGCTGCTCATCGGCGGCGGGATGTGCTTCACCTTCCTGAAGGCCCGGGGCCTGGAGGTGGGCAGCTCGCTGCTGGAGGAGGAGATGGTCGAGACCTGCCGCAACCTGATGGAGCGCGAGCCGGGCAAGATCATGCTCCCGGTCGACGTGGTCGCCGCGGTCGCGTTCGCGCCCGACGCCGAGCACGACACGGTGCGGGTGGACGGCATCCCGAGCAAGCGGGTCGGGCTCGACATCGGCCCGGAGACGGTGGCCGGGTTTGCCGCCGCCCTAAAGCAGGCGCGGACGGTGTTCTGGAACGGCCCGATGGGGGTGTTCGAGATGCCGGCGTTCGCCAACGGGACCTGCGGGGTCGCCGAAGCGATCGCGAAGGCCGGCGCGTTCAGCGTCGTGGGCGGCGGTGACTCCGCCGCCGCGGTCCGTACGTTGGGGCTGGACGAGTCCGCCTTCGACCACATCTCCACCGGTGGCGGCGCCTCCCTGGAGTACCTGGAGGGCCAGACCCTCCCCGGTATCGCGGCTCTGGAGAACTAAATGGCGAGCACCCTTCGCCGGCCGCTGATGGCCGGCAACTGGAAGATGAACCTCAACCACCTCGAGGCCAACCTGCTGGTGCAGAAGCTGGCCGCGAGCCTCACCGAGAAGCAGCTCACCGACGTCGAGACGGTGGTCCTGCCGCCCTTCACCGACCTGCGGACCGTACAGACCGCGGTGGACGGCGACAAGCTGCTGATCGGCTACGGCGCGCAGGACCTGTCGCCGTACCAGTCGGGCGCCTACACCGGGGACATCTCCGGGCCGATGCTGGCCAAGCTCGGCTGCACGTACGTGGCCGTCGGCCACTCGGAGCGGCGGCAGTACCACAACGAGGACGACGCGCTGATCAACGACAAGGTGAGCGCCGCCCTGGCCAACGGGCTCACGCCGATCCTGTGCATCGGTGAGGGGCTGGAGGTCCGCGAGCAGCTCCGGCACGTCCCCCACTGCTGCGACCAGCTCGACGGCGCGCTGCGGGGGCTCACCGCGGAGCAGGTCACCAAGGTCGTCGTGGCGTACGAGCCGGTCTGGGCGATCGGCACCGGCAAGACGGCGACGCCGGAGGACGCCCAGGAGGTCTGCGGCGAGGTGCGCAGGCGCCTGACGGAGACCTTCGGCCAGGACACCGCGGACCAGGTCCGGATCCTCTACGGCGGCTCGGTCAAGGCGACGAACATCGCTGCGATCATGGCCCAGCCGGACGTGGACGGGGCGCTCGTCGGTGGCGCCAGCCTGGACGCCGAGGAGTTCGCTCAGATCTGCCGGTTCCCGGAGCACATCGCCCGCTGATCGCTCGCTATCCTTGACGCTGCCCGTCCGCCGGTCGGTGCCACCGTGCCCGGCAGCGACGGGCAGTGATCGCAACGAGAGGACTGACCCCCGCCATGCCGATCTGGTTCGCGTACACGATGATCGTGTTGCTGGTCATCACGAGCATCCTGCTCACCCTGCTGATTCTGCTCCACCGCGGTAAGGGTGGCGGGCTGTCGAGCATGTTCGGCGGCGGTGTCAGCTCCAGCCTGGCCGGCTCCTCGGTCGCCGAGAAGAACCTCGACCGCTACACCCTTCTGGTCGGGATCATCTGGTTCGCGTGCATCGTCGGGATCGGGCTCTGGCTCCGTCTCCAGCTCAGCAGCGGTGTCTGAGCCCCAGCCCCGCTGAGGGGGCTGATGCACGGAAAGAGTGGCTATTCCGCGACGAATAGCCACTCTTTTCCGTGCATCTGCTGACAGTCGGGGCGAGGAGTGCCGCAGTGGTCAGCGGAGGCTGCGTAGGCGGGGCGGCACGTCGGCCGCCGCCGCCCGGTCGAGCAGCCAGAGGGTACGGGAGACCCCGTGCACCCCGGCCGCCGGCAGCTGCACCGGCCCGGCCCCCGCGAGGGCCATGCCCACCGCCCGGGCCTTGTCCGCCCCCGCGGCCACCAGCCAGACCTCCTCGGCGGTGTTGATCGCCGGCAGGGTCAACGTGGTCCGCACCGGCGGCGGCTTCGGGCTGCCGCGTACCGCGCTGACCGGGCGGTTGTCGTGGTGCACCGGGTGCTCCGGGAAGACCGACGCCACGTGTCCGTCCTCCCCGACGCCGAGCATCAGCACGTCGAAGTGGGGGAGCGCGGCGTGGCCCGGCCGGGCCGCCCGAGCGAGTTCCTCGGCGTATCCGGCGGCGGCCGCCTCCGGGTCGTTGCCGGCCGTCCCGTCCGAGGCCGGCATCGGGTGCACCCGTGCCGGGTCCAGCGGCAGCGCGGCCAGCAGTGCCTCCCGGGCCTGCGTCTCGTTGCGTTGCGGGTCGCCGGCCGGCAGGAACCGCTCGTCGCCCCACCAGAGGTCGACGCGGGACCAGTCGACCGCGTCCCGGGCCGGCAGCTCCGCCACCGCCCGGTACACCGCCGCGGCGATCCGCCCGCCGGTCAGCACCACCGACGCCTGGCCCCGGTCCGCCTGCGCGTCGAGCAGCTTCACCACCAACCGGGCCGCCACGGCCTGGGCCAGCAGGTCGGGGTCGGCGTGTACGGCGACACTCGCCTCACTCATTGTCGTGCCTTCGCGTTCCGGCCGCCCCACGGCGGTCACCTGGGTTGTTGTCCGACGCCGGGTGGTCTCTGCCGTCCGGCCGTCCGCTCACTGCCTGGCGGTCGGGCCGGCGTGCGCGGTGACCCCGGCCTCGGCCCGCTGGGCGGTCGCCGGGTCCTTCCACACGTGCACCCGGGTGGCGGGGCGCTGGTCCAGGCCGGAGATGCCGGCGGCGGCGCCGAGCGCCTCCGCGTACACCTGGTCGGCGTCGAGGCGGCGCAGCTCCTCGGCCAGCTCGTCGCCGAGCGGCCGGCGGACCAGCGGCAGCGTCCGGTCCTCCTGGCCGGTGCGCCGGAAGGTCGCCACGCTGTCCTCCCGGGTCAGGGTCAGCTCGTCGCCGTTGGCGCAGCGCAGCTGCACCTCGCGCATCCGCGGGAACTCGGTGGCGCGTACCCAGGCCGGGTCGATGCCGAGCCGGGCCGCGAGCCAGCCCCGCATCAGCGCCGCCGTCGGGTCGGAGCCGGGCCCCACCACGGTCGCCTCCGTGATCTTGGACTGGGCGGTGTCGAACGCCCCCGCCACCAGGGTGCGCCACGGGGTGATCCGGGTCCAGGCCAGGTCGGTGTCGCCCGGCGCGTAGTCCGCGGCCCGCTGCCGCAGCGCGGCGATCGGGTCGGCCGCCTGCGCGGAGTCGGTGATCCGCCGGTCCGCCACCACGCCGAGGAAGTCGGTGGCGATCTCCTCCGGCGGCTCACCGTGCCACCAGGTCACCACCGGCACGTCCGGCACCAGCAGCGGCATCACCACCGACTCGGCGTGCAGCGCGAGCCGGCCGTACATCCGGGTCACCACCGCCTCGCACGGGCCGAGCCGGCCGCCGACGACGATCTCCGCGTCCAGGCGGTTGCGGTCCCGCTCAACGTCGGTGCGGACCACCACGAGCAGCCGGCACGGGTGGGCGGCGGCCGCGATCGTCGCCGCGGCCTCCGCCTCCCGGACCCGCTTCTCGTCCACCACCACGATCAGGCTGAGCGCCATGCCGCTGGCCACCCCGCCCGCGCTGCGCCGCTCGGCGGCGAGCGCCTTGACCACCTCGTTGCCGGTGGTGTCCCACAGCCCGATCAACGGATCCTCCAGGTCTGCTCGCTCATGCCGGCACTCCGCTTCGCTCCGTGCCGTCATGAGGCACCACGGCGCTGCACTGATGATTCGCTCGCTGACGCTCGCTCATGCCCGCCGCCAGGAACGGCCGTCGCGGGCCAGCATCTCGTCCGCCGGCCGCGGCCCCCACTCGCCGGCCCGGTACGACTCCGGCTTCGTGCCCGCCCAGGCGTGCTCCAACGGGTCGACCACCTGCCAGCTCTGCTCCACCTCGGCGGCGTCCGGGAACAGCGTCCGGTCACCGATCAGCACGTCCAGCACCAGCCGCTCGTACGCCTCGGGGCTGGACTCGGTGAACGCCTCGCCGTACTGGAAATCCATGGCGATGTCCCGGACCTCCATGGCGGTGCCCGGAACCTTGGAGCCGAACTTCAGCACCACGCCCTCGTCCGGCTGGACCCGGATGACGAGCTGGTTGTTGCCGAGCGACTCCACGTCCGCCGGGTTGAACGGCAGGTGCGGGGCCGTCTTGAAGATGATCGCCACCTCGGTGACCCGCCGGGGCAGCCGCTTGCCGGCCCGGATGTAGAACGGCACCCCCGCCCAGCGCCGGTTCTGGATGCCCAGCTTGACGGCGACGTACGTCTCGGTGGTGGAGGCCGGCGGGACGCCCTTCTCGTCCAGGTAGCCGACCGCCCGTTCGCCGCCGACCCAGCCGGGCAGGTACTGGCCCCGGACGGTGTCCCGGGAGATGTCGCCGGGCACCGTGATGGCCTTGAGCACCTTCAGCTTCTCGGTGCGGATCTCGTCGGCGTCGAAGCTGGTCGGCTCCTCCATCGCCACTAGGGCGAGCAGCTGCAGCAGGTGGTTCTGCAGCACGTCGCGGGCGGCGCCGGCCGAGTCGTAGAACCCGGCCCGGGAGCCGATGCCGACGTCCTCGGCCATAGTGATCTGCACCGAGTCGACGTACTTCGAGTTCCACAGCGGCTCGAACAGGTTGTTGGCGAACCGCAGGGCGAGGATGTTCTGGACGGTCTCCTTGCCCAGGTAGTGGTCGATCCGGAAGACGTCCTGGCGGGTGAAGACGTCGTCGACCAGTTCGTTGAGTGCTCTGGCCGAGGGCAGGTCCTGGCCGAACGGCTTCTCCACCACCACCCGGCGCCAGCCACCCGACTTGGCGTTGTCGGCCATGCCGGTGCGGGCGAGCTGCTTGAGCACCACGGGGAAGGCCGCCGGGGGGATGGAGAAGTAGAAGGCGGCGTTGCCGTGGATGCCGTGCGAGTCTCGTAGCTCGTCCAGGGTGGCGGCGAGCTGGTCGAACGCGGCGTCGTCGTCGAACGAGCCGCCGACGAACTTGATGTTGCCGGCCAGCCGCGCCCACACCTCCTCCCGCCACGGGGTGCGGGCGTGCTGCTTCGCCGCCTCGTAGGTCAGCGACTCGAAGTCGCCGTCGCCCCAGTCGCGCCGGGCGAAGCCCAGGACCACGAAACCGGGCGGCAGCAGCCCCCGGTTCGCCAGGTCGTAGACCGCCGGCAACAGCTTCTTGCGGGCCAGGTCACCGGTCACCCCGAAGATCACCAGAGCGCACGGCTCCGGGATCCGTGGCAGCCGTCGGTCTTGAGGGTCGCGCAGCGGGTTCATGCTGCCTCCTCGCTCCGCTGGGGGTTTACGTCAATCATCGTCACGTCCGTGTCCGTCCGGCGGCATCCAGTAGCTGGGCGATACCCGCCGCTCGCTCGGTCAGGTGCAGGCGCAGCACCGGTCGGCCCCGGCCGACCAGGGACTGCCGGTCGCCGGCGGCCTGGGCCGCCTGCAGCTCCCCGAAGGTGTACGGGCGGCCGGGCACCGGCAGATCATCGGTGACCGCGCCGGTCACCTGAAGGTAGCTGCCGGCCGGCGGGCCGCCCTTGTGGTACTGCCCGGTGGAGTGCAGGTGGCGCGGCCCCCACCCGAAGGTCACCGGGCGGCGCGTCGCCCGCGCCAGCACCGGGCGCAGCCCGGCCACCGCCGCGTCACCGAGCCGGTCCAGGTACGCCGTCACCGCCAGGTAGCCGTCGGCGGCGAGCCTGTCGAGCAGCCAGCCCAGCACACCGGTCAGGTCGCCGGGGGCGCCGGCCGGGGCGTACACCTCGATCGCGCCCTCGGTGAAGGAAGGTGTCTCCACCGCCGGACCGGTGGCGAGGATGCGGGCGGTGTGCTCCTTGCTCTCGGTCACGTTCGGCTGGTCGAACGGGTCGACGCCCAGCACCACCGCGGCGATGGCGGTGGCGTACTCCCAGGTCAGGAACTGGGCGCCGAGGGGGCCGTTGACCGCCACGTCCGCGGTGCCGGCCCCGGGCGAGACGCCCGGGGCGAGCGCGCCCCCGTAGCTCACGGTGAGGACGCCCGGACCGGTGGCGCCGGGGGCGCCCGGCGCCTCCAGCACCACGGGCAGGATCCCCACCCCGGCCTTGCCGGTCGACTCGGCGAGCAGCTGCTCCGCCCAGTCACCCAGGCCGTCGACGCCGGTGCCGTCGGAGACCAGGGCGACCATGTCCCGGCCGGTGGTGGCCGCCGCGCCGAGCGCCACCCCGAGCGCGAGTCCCGGGTTGTCCCGATCCCGGCCCAGCGACCCGGACAGCGCGTCGGCGTCGTCCAGCAGATCGGTCACCGCGACCCCGGCCAGCGCCGTGGGGACCAGGCCGAACGCGGTCAGCGCGGAGTACCGGCCGCCCACCTCCGGGTCGGCGACGATGGTGACCACGCCCATCTCGGCGGCGGTGGCCTCCAGCGGCGAACCTGGGTCGGTGACCACGACGAAGTGCCGGGCGGCCTCCGCCTCGGTCATCCCGGTGTCGAGGAACGCGTACCAGTACGCCCGCCGGTGGCTGTCCGTCTCCACCGTCGATCCGGACTTGCTGGAGACCACCACGACGGTCCGCTCCAACCGGTCGGCGAGGGCCGCCCGGATCTGCCCGGGATCGGTGGTGTCCAGCACGGTCAGTGGCCGGCCGAGGGTGCGGGCGATCACCTCCGGGGCGAGCGACGAACCGCCCATCCCGGCGAGCACCACGTGGTCCAGGTCGGCCAGCTCCTCGGCCAGCTCGGCGAGCTGGGGGAGCAGCTCCCGGCTGCGGCGGTGGGTGTCCACCCAGCCGAGGCGCACCTTCGCCTCGGCAGCGGCCTCCGGCCCCCACAGGGTGGGGTCCTTCGCGGCGAGCCGGGCGGGCACGTCCCGGGCGACCAGGGCTTCGCGTACCGACGCGGGCGCGGACCGGTCGACCGTGTCCGCGCCGCGTACGGCCAGGCCGGCCGCGGCGTCCGCCGGGCCGGTGAGCAGGTCGCCCATCGCACCACCGGGGTCCGAATGGTCGACCGAGGCGCGGGGCGCCCCGGGGCGGTGTCCCGGGACGCTTCCGGCGCCGTCCGTCACGCGTTGCCCCCGGCCTGCTCGGCGGCTCGCGCGTTGCCCTTGGCGGCCCGGCCCGGCTGCCCGGTGCCCTTGGCCGCCTCGGCGAGGGACTTCTGCACCCCGTCGAGCAGCTCCAGCCAGCTGGCCTCGAACTTCTCCACGCCCTCGCGTTCGAGGACGGCGACCACGTCGGCCATGTCGACGCCGACCGCCTGCAGGTCGCTGAAGACCTTGCGGGCGTCGTCGTAGCAGCCGGTGACGGTGTCGGCGCGGACCTCGCCGTGGTCGGCGAAGGCGTGGATGGTCGCCTCCGGCATGGTGTTCACCGTGCCGGGCGCGATCAGATCCTCGACGTACATGACGTCCCGGTAGTCCGGGTTCTTGGTCGAGGTGGAGGCCCAGAGCGGGCGCTGCGGGTGGGCGCCGGCGTCGGCGAGGGCCTGCCACCGGTCGGAGCCGAAGACCTCGCAGTAGCGCTGGTACGCCAGCCGGGCGTTGGCGATGGCCGCCTTGCCGCGCAGCGCCTTCGCCTCGGCGGAGCCGATCTTCTCAAGCCGCTTGTCGGCCTCGCTGTCGACGCGGGAGACGAAGAACGACGCGACCGAGCCGATCTTGGACAGGTCGTGCCCGTTCGCCTTCGCCTGCTCCATGCCGGCGAGGAACGCCTCCATGACCTGCGAGTACCGGTCCAGGCTGAAGATCAGCGTGACGTTGACGCTGATCCCCTGGGCCAGGGTGGCGGTGATCGCCGGCAGCCCCGCCTCGGTGGCCGGGATCTTGATGAACAGGTTGGGCCGGTCGATCAGCCACCACAGCGCACCGGCCTCGGCGACGGTCTTCTCCGTCTCGTGGGCCAGCCGCGGGTCCACCTCGATGGAGACCCGGCCGTCGACTCCCGCGCTGGCGTCGTACGCCGGGCGCATCACGTCGCAGGCCCACCGCACGTCGTACGTGGTGAGCATGCGGACCGCCTCTTCGACGTCCACCCCACGGATGGCCAGGTCCTTCAACTGCCAGTTGTACTCGTCGGCGGCGCTCAGCGCCTTGGCGAAGATGGTCGGGTTGGAGGTAACCCCGACCAGGTGCTTCTCGCGGCGCAGTTGGTCCAGCCCGCCGGAGCTCAGTCGTACCCGGGAAAGATCGTCGAGCCAGATCGCCACACCAGCGGCGCTCAGCTCACCCAGCTTGTCGGTCATGCCGTCCACGCTCCCCTCAGTTGCCGGTCGTGTAACCGGTGATGTCGCCCACCCGGGTCAGTGACGCGTGCGCGGCGGCCACGATCCGGTCGGGGGTGAACCCGAACTGCTCGAAGAGCACGGTGTGCGGGGCGCTCGCCCCGTAGTGCTCCAGGCTCACGGTCTCGCCGCTGTCGCCGACGATTCCTCGCCAGGACATGGCGATGCCCGCCTCCACGCTCACCCGTGCCTTTACCCCGCGCGGCAGTACCGACTCCCGGTACGCCTCGTCCTGGGCGAAGAACCACTCCTGGCAGGGCATGGAGACGACCCGGGTGGGGGTGCCACCGGCCTCCAGCCGCTCCCGGGCGGTGAGGCAGAGCTGCACCTCGGACCCGGTGCCGACGAGGATCACCTGCGGCATGCCGGTGGACGCCTCGGCCAGCACGTAGCCGCCCTTGGCGGCGCCCTCGGCGCCGGCCAGGTCGGTGCGGTCCAGCGTGGGCAGCGCCTGGCGGCTGAGCGCCAGCGCGGTGGGCCGGTCGGTGTGCTCCAGGGCCCGCCGCCACGCCCACGCGGTCTCGTTGGCGTCGGCCGGGCGGACCACGTCCAGGCCGGGGATGGCGCGCAGCGCGGTCAGGTGCTCCACCGGCTGGTGGGTCGGGCCGTCCTCGCCGAGGCCGATCGAGTCGTGCGTCCAGACGTAGACCACCGGCAGCTTCATCAGCGCGGCGAGCCGCACCGACGGGCGCATGTAGTCGCTGAACACCAGGAAGGTGCCGCCGTACGGGCGGGTGCCGCCGTGCAGGGCGATGCCGTTGAGGATCGCGCCCATGGCGTGCTCACGGATGCCGAAGTGCAGGGTGCGGCCGTACTCGTCGCCCGGGAAGTCCTTGGTCGCGTGCACCGCCGGGATGAACGACCGCTCGCCCTTCATGGTGGTGTTGTTGCTGTCCGCCAGGTCGGCGGAGCCGCCCCAGAGCTCGGGCAGCAGCGGGGCGAGAGCCTCCAGCACCTTGCCGGAGGCGGCCCGGGTGGCGATGCCCTTGGCGTCGGCGGGGAAGGTGGGCAGCGCGTCGGCCCAGCCGTCGGGGAGCTTGCGGGTGGCCATCCGCTCCCAGAGCGTCTTGCGCTCCGGGTTGGCCTGCGCCCACGCGTCGAACGTGGTGGCCCACGCCGCCTGGGCGGCGGCGCCGCGCTCCATCACCTGGCGGGCGTGCTTGAGGACCTCCTCGTCGACCTGGAAGGTCCGCTGCGGGTCGAAGTCGAGGATCTCCTTGGTGGCCTTCACCTCGTCGGCGCCGAGCGCCGAGCCGTGGATCTTGCCGGTGTTCTTCTTGTTGGGGGCGGGCCAGCCGATGATGGTGCGTAGCGCGATGAAGGAGGGGCGGTCGGTCTCCGCCCGGGCGGCCAGCAGCGCCTGGTAGAGGGCCTCGACGTCCTCGTGGTAGTCGCCCTGGTCGGCGTCGCCGCGGCGCCAGTCGACGGTCTGCACGTGCCAGCCGTACGCCTCGTACCGGGCGGCGACGTCCTCGCTCTTGGCGATCCGGGTGTCGTCCTCGATCGAGATCTCGTTGTCGTCGTAGATCACGCAGAGGTTGCCCAGCTGCTGGTGGCCGGCGAGGGCGCTGGCCTCGTGGCTGATGCCCTCCTCGATGTCGCCGTCGGAGGCGATGCACCAGATGTCGTGGTCGAACGGCGACTCGCCGGCCTCGGCCGCCGGGTCGAACAGGCCGCGCTCCCGGCGGGCCGCCATGGCCATGCCGACCGCGTTGCCGAGGCCCTGGCCGAGCGGGCCGGTGGTGGTCTCCACGCCCGGGGTGTGCCCGTGCTCCGGGTGGCCCGGGGTGAGCGAGCCCCACTGGCGCAGCGCCTTCAGGTCGTCCAGCGACAGCGGGTAGCCGGAGAGGAAGAGCTGGATGTAGAGCGTCAGGCTGGAGTGCCCGGCGGAGAGGACGAACCGGTCCCGGCCGGTCCAGCCCGGGTCGGCCGGGTTGTGCCGCATGACCCTGTTGAAGAGCAGGTACGCGGCCGGGGCGAGGCTCATCGCCGTACCCGGGTGGCCGTTGCCGGATTTCTCCACGGCGTCCATGGCCAGGACGCGGACCGTGTCGACAGCCCTGCGGTCGAGGTCGGACCAGTTGAGAGCGGGAAGCTCGGGTCGGTTGGCAGCCACGATGGTTGTGCTCCTCGGCAGATGGGCGGAACCTCACCGATGACCCTATCGAGCGGCCCTGAACGTGTGCCCGGGGATCTCTGCATGGTGTTCCGTGCGCGTCCGGCCGGATCGGGCGTTCACCTCGCGGTGTGACGGCCCGCACCGTTGTCGGGTCTCGGGGGCAGCGAAAACGACGGCGCGTAGTCTGTGGGTCGGTGTGTGGACCCGGAAGGGGTCCGGGCCGACCCGATCTCCCCCTGCCGAAGCCGGAAGGTGGCAATCCGTGAGCATGATCACCGAGCGCCCCGTCAGCAACTCTGCCGGGCAGCCGCCGGTGCGCACGGTGCCCGAGGAGTCGGCGAACGGCCGTCGGGGCGTGCGGGCGGTGGTGGCCGCGTATGTGGCTCTCACCAAGCCGCGGATCGTCGAGCTGCTGCTGGTCACCACGGTGCCGGCGATGATGCTCGCCGACGGCGGCATGCCCTCGCTCTGGCTGGTGGCCGTGGTGCTGGTCGGCGGCTCGCTCGCCGCCGGCGCGGCCAGCGTGCTCAACTGCTACATCGACCGGGACATCGACCAGGTGATGCGGCGCACCAAGCGTCGACCGCTGCCCGCGCACACCGTGTCGCCACGCAGCGCGCTGATCTTCGGTCTGACGCTGGCGGTGATCTCGGTCGCGCTGATGGCCGCGTTCACCAACCTGCTGGCGGCGGGGCTGACCCTGGCCGCGATCGCGTACTACGACCTGGTCTACACGCTCTGGCTCAAGCGGACCACGGTGGCCAACACCTTCTGGGGCGGCATCTGCGGCTCGGCGCCGGTGCTGATCGGCTGGGCCGCGGTCACCGGCTCGCTGGCCCCCGCCGCGTGGGGCCTGTTCGCGGTGGTCTTCTTCTGGCAGCTGCCGCACTTCTACGCCCTGGCGATCAAGTACAAGGCCGACTACGCCCGGGCCGGCGTGCCGATGCTGCCGGTGGTGGCCTCGGTCCGGCGGGTGAACGCGGAGATCCTGCTCTTCTCCTGGCTGACCCTGCTCTCCTCGCTGGCCGTCTGGCCGCTGGGGATGAGCCCGATCTACGGGGTCACCGCGCTGGTCGTCGGCGGCGTCTTCGTGGTCGAGGCGCACAAGCTCTGCCGGCGTGCGGCGCGCGGCGAGGCGGTCAAGCCGATGCGGCTGTTCCACTGGTCCACCACCTACCTGACCATCCTCTTCGCGGCCGTCGCGCTCGACGCCTTGATCTGATCCGGTCGTCCGATTTGTTTCGGCTTAGTGCGACATAGCCAGTCGAATTACCTGCGGTCTTCCATAACGCCTTAGGTAATTGGTGTCACAATTGAATCATCGTTCTCGCACATGCGGGTGGACGTCTGCCTAGGCTTCGCCTCATGGCAGATGGTTCCGATACGACGCTTACGGCTGAGCAGCAGACCGACCAGGCTCCCAACGGCCTGGTTGCCGGCATCAAGTCGTTCGCCGCCGGGCACGGCGGTGCGAAGGCAGTCATCGAGTACGTCGGTAAGCGCGGCGCGCGGATCGTCCTGGTGGGTTCCGACGGGGAATGGGCCGATCAATTCGCGGACGGCACCGACATCGCGCGGCAGGCCTGCGCCAAGGCGGGGGTCGACGTCGAGAACGCCTGGGAGCGTGAACTGATGGACCAGATGCGTCCGAGCAACGACCTCTGGCGATCCATGGGCCGCCGCACGATGGCCCGTTGACATAAATTGAGCAACCACCACCAGGCGACCCGGGCGGAACCCCGAGTCGCTCTCGCCACCTGTTCCGCCCTGCCCGACCTTGACCCGGACGACCGGCTCGTGCTCGCCCCGCTGGCCGCCCGCGGTGTCGCCGTCGAGGCGGTGATCTGGGACGACCCGGCCGTGGACTGGTCCGGGTACGACCTGGTGGTCCTCCGCTCACCGTGGGACTACGCGCTGCGCCGCGACGAGTTCGTCGCCTGGACGCAGACCGTGCCGAGTCTGGTCAACCCCGCCGACGTGGTCGCCTGGAACACCGACAAGCGCTACCTGGCCGAGCTCTCCGCCGCCGGCGTGCCCACCGTGCCGACCGTCTGGGTCGAGCCGGGGCAGACCTGGGCGCCGCCCGCCGACTCCGGCGAGTACGTGATCAAGCCGGCGGTCAGCGCCGGCAGCCAGGACACCGGCCGGTACGATCTGGCCGATCCGCAGCACCGGGAGCTGGCCGGGGCACACGTGCGGCGGCTCACCGCCGCCGGGCGGGTTGCCATGGTCCAGCCGTACCTGAGCGCGGTGGACACCTCGGGGGAGACCGCGCTGCTGTTCCTCGCCGGGCCGGACGGCCTGACGTTCAGCCACGCCATCCGCAAGGGGCCGATGCTGACCGGCCCCGATCTGGGGGTGGCCGAGCTCTACAAGAAGGAGCAGATCGACCCGCGGACGGCGCTGCCCGACCAGCTCGCGGTGGCGGAGCGGACCGTGGCCGCCGTCCCCGGTGGCCCGGACCGGTTGCTCTACGCCCGGGTCGACCTGATCCCCGGCCCGGACGGCGCACCGGTCCTGGTCGAGCTGGAGCTCACCGAGCCGAGCCTGTTCATCGGGTACGCCGACGCCGCCCCCGACCGCCTCGCCGCGGCGATCACCACCCACCTGGCCCGCCGGTCCTGAACCCGGCGGGCCCGGCCCGCAGGGGGCGGGGGCCTACGTCCCGTCCTCGTGGTTGCGCTCCCAGCGGCCTCCGACCGGCGGTGTCTCCAGCCGGATGCCGGCCTCGTTTCCAGCGAAGTCGTTGTCCTCGATCCGGCAGGAGACGCAACTGCCGGCCGCGGTGACCCAGAGCCCGTAGGTCTGGGTGTGCTCGTCCCGGTTCCAGATCCGGTTGCCCCGCACGGTGGCCGACTCGAATCGCGAGTTGACGGCGATCCCGGCGCGGGCCGTCGGACCGGCCGGCAGCTCGTACGGCGTGCCGGGCGCGGGGGTCGCCTCGTTCCACGCGGTCGCGCCGTCCGGCCGAACCTCGGCGAGGGACAGTTCCGTGGCGGTGTTGGCCGCCACCACGGCCGTCCGCGAATCGACCCGCACCACCTTGCCCCGGTGCCCGTCCCAGGGCCAGTCCACCGCGCCGTCAACCACCGTGCGGGGCCCGTAGCGCACCGCATCGCCACCGCTACGATGAGCCGGCGCGGAACGCCGCCCGTTGTCGCGGAGCCGGTTGCCGAGCACCGCCGCGTCGATCATCGGCCGGTCGATCCGGATGCCGTCGAGCGCGTTGTCCCGGATGTCGTTGCCCTCGATCACCACGTCCGCCGCCGGGCCTGGGTAGCCGTCGCCCAGGGCGTGCTCGTGGTAGCCATACCCGCCGTTGCGGCTGATCCGGTTGCCTCGCACCGCGTAGCCGCCGGGGGTGTTGCCCATGCTTATCCCGTCGCCGACGTTGCGGTCGATGTCGCAGCCGGTCAGCAGCCCGCCCCGGCCGGCCACCCCCGAGGTGCCGTTCGCGGAGACGTCGAACCCGGCCTCCAGGTTGTTGGTCAGGGTGCAGGCGGAAACGATGAGCCCGTCTGCGCCCCAGTCGGAGATGCCGAACCGGTTGGCCTGGCTGTGGCAGCCGACGATGCGGAAGCCGCGTGGGGGCGGCCAGTGGGGCTTCTGCAGCTCCAGGAAGATCCCGTTGGTGCCGTTGCCCACCGTGGTGCAGTTGGCGATGGTGAGCCGCTCCACGTCGCCCCAGCCGCCGATGCCGACGCCGATGCCGGCGCCGCCCATCTGCTCGCCGTTGTCGAGGCGGCCGCAGCCCACCACGACCACCCCGTCGATCAGGCTGTCCTGGAGGAAGTCGCAGCCCAGCCCGGTCGCCCCGGTGTGATGGATGTAGAGGTTGCGGAACACCCCACGCACCACGTACTGCAGGCCGAGCCCCTTGGCGAGGTAGTTGTACTCGGCCATGCCGACGCCGGAGCCGTCGATCTCGAAGTCGGCGAACGTGCAGTCGGCGATGTGCCGGTCCCGGTCCGCGCCGTGCTGCACGCTGGTCCAGTAGGCCAGCGGCACTGGGTCGCCCCGGTTACCGTCGTTGCTGAGCAGGAACCGGGTCGCCGCGGAGCCGGCGCCGACCAGCGACACCCCGCTGCGCCAGACGGTGCCGGCGTCCCGGATCGAGTAGATGCCGGGCGGGCAGTAGATCACCCTGGCCCGCCCGTCGGCGGCGTACCCCTCGCCCAGTCGGTCCACCAGCGCCGCCAGCGCCGGCTGGTCGTTGGTCACCCCGTCGCCGGTGAGCGCGAAGTCACGCGCGTCGCACCACAGCGGCGCACCGGCGACCTGAGCGAGCCGCTGCGGGGCGGTCGTGGACAGGCCCTTGCGGGACACCGGGAACTCCCCTCGGCGCGGACGGTCGCGTCGCGGGACCGCATTCCCGCCGCCGCCGGGGCTTAACGCCCGCGTCGGGCCGCCCAGCCCGGCGCCGGCATCCGGCGGCCCAGCCCGGCGCGGCGCCGGCATCCGGCGGCTCAGCCCGGCGAGGGCGTCCGGTGGCTCAGACGGCCGCCGGGACCGGTTCGGTGGCCGGGACGGGCCGCGCCGCCGGCCCGACCGGGCGGCGCTCCCGGGTCGACCAGAGCATGGCCAGGGTCGCCAGCAGCACCAGGCAGGAGCCGAGCATGTGCGCGGCCACCAGCGCTCCCGGCAGGTGGGTGAAGTACTGCACGAAGCCGATCAGGCCCTGGCCGAGCTCGACGGCGACCAGCACCGCGGCGGCCCGGGTGGCCCGCGCCGCGCCCACGGCGCGGAACGCGAAGAGCAGCGCCACCGACAGGCCGATCAGCAGGAAGACCCCGTCGGCGTGCACCTGGGAGATCGACTCCGGGTCGAGGCCGTTGCGGGCCGCGCCCTTGTCGCCGGCGTGCGGGCCGCTGCCGGTCACCCAGGTGCCGACCAGCAGCACCGCCGCGCTCACCGCCGTGGTGAGCAGCGCGAGGGTACGCAGCGTCGCCGGCACGGTGGGCGTCGCCGGCGCGTCCGGCTCGACGGCGCGGCGCCAGAGGGCGTACGCGGCGGCGATCACCGCCATCGAGGCGAGGAAGTGCAGCCCGACCACCCACGGGTTGAGGTCGGTCAGCACGGTGATCCCGCCGATCACGGCCTGGGCGGGGATGCCGAGGAAGACCGCGATCGCCAGGGGCAGCAGCCCGCGCGGGCGGGGCTGTCGGGCCAGCACGGCGAGCAGCACGGCGAGGGCGATGATGCCCACCGCGAAGGTGAGCAGCCGGTTGCCGAACTCGATCACCCCGTTCACGCCCATCTCGGGGGTGACGACGTACGAGGCGTCGGTGCACCGGGGCCAGGTGGGGCAGCCGAGACCGGAGCGGGTGAGGCGGACCGCCCCGCCGGTGACCACGATCGCCACGTTCGCGATGATCGAGGCGTACGCGAGGCGGCGCAGCAGCGCGGCGGAGACCGGGTATCGGTCGAGGTAGCGCTGCACCACGGCGGGGACCGGGAACCGGGCGGAAGGCTTCACGGAGCGAATCCTACGCACCGTAGTGGTCCCCGATCGGGTGACTCCGGTACCCCGGTGTCGGGAATCACCGGGACCCGGTTTGCGACCCTCCGCCGAATTACGTAACGTTGCCGTTGTGAAAAACGCGGCGGCGCTCTCCCAGCCGGCGACCAGGCAGGTCGCGGGCACGAGCACCGCTGCGTCCACCGATCTTTCCACCCGGGACCGGGTCACCCAGCTGCTGCTGGAGCGGGGGGCGACCACCGCCGCGCAGCTCGGCTCGGCGCTCGGGCTCAGCCCGGCGGCGATCCGCCGGCACCTCGACGCGATGCTCGCCGACGGCGACGTGGTCGCCCGCGAGCAGGTCGTGCGGGGCAGCCGGGGTCGGGGCCGCCCGGCCAAGGTCTTCGTGCTGACCGAGGCCGCGCGGCTGCGCTGCGGCACCCACCACTACGACAACATGGCCACCGGCGCCCTGCGCTGGATCGCCCGCACCGGGGGTGCGGAGGCGGTCGAGGCGTTCGCCGCCGAGCAGGTCTCCGCGCTGGAGGCCCGCTGCCGGGCCGCCATGGAGGACGCCGGCGACGACCCGCTCGCCCGGGCGGAGGCGCTTGCCGGGGCGTTGACCGCCGAGGGCTACGCTGCCAACGCGTCCACGATCGCCTCCGGCGGGCAGCTCTGCCAGCACCACTGCCCGGTGGCGCACGTGGCCGCCGAGTTTCCCCAGCTGTGCGAGGCCGAGACCGAAGTGATCTCCCGTCTGGTCGGCACCCACGTGCAGCGCCTGGCCACCATCGCGCACGGCGACGGGGTGTGCACCACGCACATCCCCGCCCAGCCGCGCAGGAGCCCCCGCGTGGGCTCCACGTCCGGTAACACCGTCACCACTGTGAGGACAGATAGATGACCGAGCAGATCGTCCAGCCCCTGACCCAGGAGGAGCAGCTCGCCGCCCTCGGTCGCTACGAGTACGGCTGGGCCGACTCCGACGTCGCCGGGGCGTCCGCCCAGCGCGGCCTCAACGAGGCGGTGGTGCGGGACATCTCGGCGAAGAAGAACGAGCCGGCCTGGATGCTCGACCTGCGCCTGAAGGGCCTGCGGCTGTTCGGGCGCAAGCCGATGCCGACCTGGGGCGCCGACCTCACCGGGATCAACTTCGACAACATCAAGTACTTCGTCCGGTCCACCGAGAAGCAGGCCACCAGCTGGGAGGACCTGCCCGAGGACATCAAGAACACCTACGACAAGCTGGGCATCCCCGAGGCGGAGAAGCAGCGGCTGATCGCCGGTGTCGCGGCGCAGTACGAGTCCGAGGTGGTCTACCACAAGATCCGCGAGGACCTCGAGGAGCAGGGCGTCGTCTTCCTCGACACCGACACCGCGCTCAAGGAGCACGAGGATCTGTTCAAGGAGTACTTCGGCACGGTGATCCCGGTCGGCGACAACAAGTTCGCCGCGCTGAACACCTCCGTCTGGTCCGGTGGCTCGTTCATCTACGTGCCGAAGGGCGTGCACGTGGAGATCCCGCTGCAGGCCTACTTCCGGATCAACACGGAGAACATGGGCCAGTTCGAGCGGACGCTGATCATCGTCGACGAGGGCGCGTACGTGCACTACGTCGAGGGCTGCACCGCGCCCATCTACTCCTCGGACTCGCTGCACAGCGCCGTGGTGGAGATCATCGTCAAGAAGAACGCGCGCTGCCGCTACACGACCATCCAGAACTGGTCGAACAACGTCTACAACCTGGTCACCAAGCGTGCCGTCTGCCACGAGGGCGCGACCATGGAGTGGATCGACGGCAACATCGGCTCCAAGGTCACCATGAAGTACCCGGCGGTCTACATGACCGGCGAGCACGCCAAGGGCGAGGTGCTCTCGGTGGCCATGGCCGGCGAGGGCCAGCACCAGGACGCCGGCGCCAAGATGGTGCACGCGGCGCCGCACACCTCGTCGACCATCGTGTCGAAGTCGATCGCCCGCGGCGGCGGCCGCACCTCGTACCGCGGCCTGGTGCAGGTGCTGGAGGGTTCCACCAGCAGCAGGAGCACGGTCAAGTGCGACGCGCTGCTGGTCGACACCATCTCCCGCTCGGACACCTACCCGTACGTCGACATCCGTGAGGACGACGTGTCGATGGGGCACGAGGCGACCGTTTCCAAGGTCAGCGAGGACCAGCTCTTCTACCTGATGAGCCGGGGCCTGAGCGAGGACGAGGCGATGGCGATGATCGTGCGCGGCTTCATCGAACCGATCGCCAAGGAGCTCCCGATGGAGTACGCCCTGGAGCTCAACCGCCTGATCGAGCTCCAGATGGAGGGCGCGGTCGGCTGACACCCCGGCCACCCGACTACTCCGGGTCGTGGCACGGTGGCAGACGCGCCGAGCCGGAGTGGTCGCCAGGCGGGCCGTGCCTGGCCGGCTTCGGTTTAACTGAGACCGCCGTCGCAGAACAGCAAGGAAGAGGTCAACTTCTCGGGTCCTGAGGGAGCGAGCTTGCTCGGTTTCTCGGAGTGGTTGACCAGCCCCAGAGACCTCTGAAGGGAGGGATCTACGTTGTACACAGGTGTGAAGACCCACTCCGGGGTGCTTCCTCAGCCCCGGACCCTGGAATCCGTGCCAGCAGACACGGCCCCGAGATGCCACGAAACGGGACGCGGACGCCATCTGGCAGCCGGTGTGCGACATGGGCGAGGGGAGACCGGCGTGAGCCGGCGTCACCCGGAACCCGAGCGATCGGGAACCGGAGCGGGCCGTGAGGCTCACACCCACCCGGTGGTGTTCGTTGTTGACCGACACCACCGGCCGCTCCAACCGTGCACCCCGGCGCGGGCACGCAAGCTGCTTGCCTCCGGGCGCGCGGTGGTACACCGGCACACCCCGTTCGTGATCCGGGTCAGGGATCGTGAGGTCGCCGACTCGCAGGTGGACGGGGTGGAGATCGGCATCGACCCGGGTTCGAAGTTCACCGGTATCGCAGTCTTCCGCGCCGACGACGGGGTCCGGACCGGTCTGTTCGCGGTCGAGGTCCGCCATCGGGGCGGGCAGATCCGCGACAAGCTGACTGCTCGCGCCGCGTTCCGGCGTGGTCGCCGGTCGCGGAGCCTGCGCTACCGGGCACCCCGGTTTCTCAACCGTCGCAGGTCGGAAGGGTGGCTGCCACCGTCGTTGCGGCATCGGGTCGACAACACCATGTCCTGGGTCGGCCGGCTGCGCCGCTGGGCACCTGTGCGGCAGATCCACGTCGAGCGGGTCGCGTTCGACACCCAACTCATGCAGAACCCGAACATCGCAGGGGTGGAGTACCAGCACGGCACCCTTCACGGCTACGAGGTACGCGAGTATCTGCTGGCCGCGTGGGGGCGTATGTGTGTCTACTGCGGTGCGTCCGGGGTGCCGATGAACATCGATCACATTGTGCCGCGTTCGCGGGGCGGCTCGGACCGGGTGTCGAACCTGACGTTGGCGTGCGTGGGCTGCAACCAGGCCAAGGGTGGCACCCCGGTCGAGGCCTTCCTGGCGGATCGGCCAGCCGTGCTGGCCCGGATCCGACGCCAGCAGAAACTGCCACTACGGGACGCCGCAGCCGCGTCGACCACCCGGCGGGCGCTGTGGCAAGCCCTGGTGGCCACCGGCCTACCGGTGCAGGTCGCCACCGGCGGCCGGACGAAGTGGAACCGGCACCGGACTGGTGCGCCGAAGACCCACACGCTCGACGCCCTCCACGTCGGGGTGCTTGCTGCCGTGCGGGCATGGCCGGGGCGGGTGCTGGTGGCAGCCGCGTCCGGTCGCGGCTCGTACGCCCGCACGCGCTGCGACCGATACGGCTTCCCACGACTGCGGCTACCCAGGAGTAAAACCGTACGCGGCTTCCAAACTGGCGACTTGGTGCGTGCTGTCGTGCCTACAGGGAAGAACACCGGCCGGCATACCGGACGGGTCGCCGTACGCAGCAGCGGCTCCTTCAACATCCGAACCCGCCACGCGCTCGTGCAGGGCGTGCACCACCGGCACGTCCACCTGCTGCAACGAGCAGACGGGTGGGCCTACACGCGAGAGGAGAAGCGGCGTTTCCTCCCGGCCCTGAACGGCCGGGTATCCGCGCCGCATATGTAATGACTACCCAGGCTTCCGCGCCGCCCGCCACCAAGTCGCAGGCGCTCCGCTCGTACGACGTCGCCGACTTCCCGGCCCTGACCGGCCTGGAGGAGGAGTGGCGTTTCACCCCGCTCAAGCGCCTGCGCGGCCTGGCCGGCGGGGTGCAGGCCGCGACCGGCACGGTTCGCCACGAGTACGCCGACCTGCCCGAGGGCGTCACCGCCAGCCGGATCGGCAAGGACGACCCGCGAATGGGTAGCGTGCTCACCCCGTTCGACCGGGTCAGCGCGCTGGCGTACGGCGGGGTCGAGCAGGCGCTGCTGGTGCAGGTCGCCCGCGACGCGGTGGTGACCGCCCCGGTGCGCCTGCGCGTGGTCGGCGAGGGCGCGGACGCGCTCGCCTTCGGCCACACCTTCGTCGATGTGGGTCGGTTCGCCGAGGTGACCCTGGTGCTGGAGCACACCGGCTCGGCCACCCTCGCCGACAACGTCGAGGTGGCGGTGGCCGACGGCGCGAAGCTGACCCTGGTCACCGTCGCCGACTGGGCCGGCGACGCCGTGCAGGCGCAGCACCTCAAGGTGCGGCTGGGCCGCGACGCCAAGGTGGTCCACGTGCAGGTGAGCCTCGGCGGCGACCTGGTCCGCCAGTACACCTCGGTGGAATACGGCGACCGGGGCGGCGAGGCCGAGCTGTACGGCGTCTACTTCGCCGACTCCGGCCAGCATCTGGAGCACCGCCAGCTGGTCGACCACACCGTGCCGGACTGCCGCAGCTACGTCGGCTACCGGGGTGCCCTGCAGGGCGACAGCGCGCACACGGTCTGGGTCGGTGACGTGCTGATCCGGGCCGAGGCGACCGGCACCGACACGTACGAGATCAACCGGAACCTGCTGCTCACCGACGGCGCCCGGGCGGACTCTGTACCCAACCTGGAGATCGAGACCGGCGAGATCGCCGGCGCGGGTCACGCCAGCGCGACCGGCCGCTTCGACGACGAGCAGCTCTTCTACCTGATGGCCCGGGGCATCCCGGCGGCCGAGGCCCGCCGCCTGGTGGTGCGCGGCTTCTTCGCCGAGCTGATCAACAAGATTCCGGTCGAGGAGCTGCGCGAGCGGCTCGGCGACGCGATCGAGGCCCGCCTCACCAAGGCGGGTGCCTGATGATCAGGATCTGCGCGACCGAGGACGTGCCGAAGGGCACCGCGATCAGCGCCGACGTCAAGGGCACCCAGATCGCGATCGTGCACGGCGAGGACGACAACTTCTACGCCGTCTACGACGAGTGCTCGCACGCCGCCGTGCCCCTCTCCGAGGGCGAGATCGAGGGGTGCACGCTGGAATGCTGGCTGCACGGATCCCGTTTCGACCTGCGTACCGGTGAGCCCACCGGGCTGCCCGCGACCGAACCCGTACCCGTCTATCCCGTCGAAGTCCGCGACGGCGACATCTACGTCAGCCTGACGCCGAGCAATGGAGTGACCCGCTAAATGAGCACCCTGGAGATCCGCGACCTGAAGGTGTCGGTCAAGCTGCCCGAGGGTGAGCTCAAGCCGATCCTGCACGGGGTCGACCTGACCGTGCGCTCGGGCGAGACCCACGCGATCATGGGCCCGAACGGCTCCGGCAAGTCGACCCTGGCGTACTCGATCGCCGGCCACCCCAAGTACGAGATCACCGGCGGCTCGGTGACCCTCGACGGCGAGGACGTGCTGGCCATGTCCGTCGACGAGCGGGCCCGCGTCGGCCTCTTCCTGGCCATGCAGTACCCGGTGGAGGTGCCCGGCGTCTCCGTCGCCAACTTCCTGCGTACCGCCAAGACCGCCATCGACGGCGAGGCGCCGAAGCTGCGCACCTGGGCCGGGGAGCTGCGCGGCGCCATGGAGAAGCTCCAGATGGACCCGGCGTTCGCCCAGCGCAACGTCAACGAGGGCTTCTCCGGCGGCGAGAAGAAGCGGCATGAGATCGTGCAGTTGGAGCTGCTCAAGCCGAAGATGGCCATCCTCGACGAGACCGACTCCGGCCTCGACGTGGACGCGCTGCGCGTGGTCAGCGAGGGGGTGAACCGGGTCCGCGACACCGGCGACACCGGCCTGCTGCTGATCACCCACTACACCCGGATCCTGCGCTACATCAAGCCGGACTTCGTGCACGTCTTCGTCGCCGGCCGGATCGTCGAGCAGGGCGGCCCGGAGCTGGCCGACAAGCTCGAGGAAGAGGGCTACGAGCGGTACGTCGCCGGGGCCGGTTCGGCGCGGGCCTGACGTACGGAAGGGCTGCGGATATGACCACCATCGCGATCCCGTCGGGGATGCCGCAGTACGGCGATGTGCCGCGTTTCGACGTGGCCACGGTGCGCGCCGATTTCCCGATCCTGGATCGGGAGGTCAACGGGCACCGACTGGTCTATCTCGACAGCGCCAACACCTCGCACAAGCCGCGGCAGGTGCTCGACGTGCTCGCCGAGCACTACGCCCGGCACAACGCCAACGTGTCGCGCTCGGTGCACACCCTGGGCACCGAGGCGACCGAGGCGTACGAGGGGGCCCGGGCGAAGATCGCCGCGTTCATCAACGCGCCGAGCGTCGACGAGGTGGTGTTCACCAAGAACTCCACCGAGGCGATCAACATCGTGGCGTACGCGTTCTCCAACGCCTCGCTGCGGCCCGACGCGGACCCGCGGTTCCGGCTCGCCCCCGGCGACGAGATCGTGATCTCCGAGATGGAGCACCACTCGAACATCGTCCCGTGGCAGCTCCTCGCGGAGCGGACCGGCGCCACCCTGCGCTGGTTCCCGGTCACCGACCACGGGCGGCTGGACGAGTCCGGGCTGGAGGAACTGGTCAACGAGCGGACGAAGATCGTCTCGCTGGTGCACATGTCCAACATCCTCGGCACCGTCAACGCGACCGCGCGGATCACCGAGCGGGTCCGCGAGGTCGGCGCGCTGCTGCTGCTCGACTGCTCGCAGTCGGTGCCGCACCTGCCGATGGACGTGGTCGACTACGACGCGGACTTCATCGTCTTCACCGGGCACAAGATGTGCGGCCCGACCGGCATCGGCGTGCTCTGGGGCCGGGCGGAGCTGCTCGCCGCGATGCCGCCGGTGCTCGGTGGCGGGTCGATGATCGAGACGGTGTCGATGGGACGGTCGACGTTCGCCCCGCCGCCGGCCAGGTTCGAGGCGGGCACCCCGCCGATCGCCGAGGCCGTGGCGCTCGGCGCGGCGGTGGACTACCTCAGCGGGATCGGGATGCGCGCGATCCAGTGGCACGAGAAGGAGCTGACGGCGTACGCGCTGGACGCCCTCGCCACGGTGCCCGGGCTGCGCGTCTTCGGCCCGAACGTGCCGGTCGGCCGGGGCGGGACGATCTCTTTCGCGCTCGGCGACGTGCATCCGCACGACGTCGGGCAGGTGCTCGACTCGCTCGGTGTGCAGGTCCGGGTGGGGCACCACTGCGCGAAGCCGGTGTGTACCAGGTTCGGCGTGCCGGCGATGACGCGGGCGTCGTTCTACCTGTACACCACGGCGGAGGAGATCGACGCGCTGGTGGCCGGTCTCGAGCAGGTGCGGAAGGTGTTCGACTGATGCAGCTCGACCAGCTCTACCAGGAGATCATCCTGGACCACTACAAGCACCCGCACGGCCGCGGCCTGCGGGAGGCGGCGGATCCGGACGCCCGGGTCGGCGAGGCGCACCACGTCAACCCGACCTGCGGCGACGAGATCACCGTACGGGTGGCCACCGACGGCAAGGTGTTCACCGACATCTCGTACGACGGGATGGGGTGCTCGATCAGCCAGGCGTCGGCGAGCGTGCTGCACGAGCTGCTGCGTGGCCGGGCCGCGGACGACGCCACCGTGGTGCACGAGGCGTTCGTCGAGTTGATGTCCGGGCGTGGCCAGGTCACGCCGGACGAGGAAGTGCTCGGTGACGGGGTGGCGTTCGCGGGTGTCGCGCGCTATCCGGCCCGGGTGAAGTGTGCGCTGCTGTCGTGGATGGCGTTCAAGGACGCCGCGGCACGCGCCGGGGTGGGCGTGAGTCCGACGGAGGTAGAGGTAGAGGCATGAGCAGCGAGGAAACCACCACGCCGGAGACCGGCGCCGTGGCGACCGAGGGCGCGGCGACGCCGGCCACCGGCGACGCACCGGCCGGCGGCAAGGCCGCGGTCGCCGACGTCGAGGAGGCGATGAAGGACGTCGTCGACCCCGAGCTGGGCATCAACGTGGTCGACCTGGGTCTGGTGTACGGCGTCCACGTCGACGACGAGAACGTGGCCACCCTGGACATGACGCTGACCTCGGCGGCCTGCCCGCTGACCGACGTGATCGAGGACCAGGCCCGGCAGGCGCTGACCACCGGCCCGGGCGGCGGACTGGTCAACGACATCCGGATCAACTGGGTGTGGCTGCCGCCGTGGGGCCCCGACAAGATCACGGACGAGGGCCGGGACCAGCTCCGCTCCCTCGGCTTCAACGTCTGATTCCGACCGATCAGCGCTGTCGAGCGCGGCGCCCTCAGGGGCGTCGCGCTCGACGCGTCTCGCCGCCTGTCCGCCCGGCCCGCCAAGGTCACGCTCGATCCTGGATGTAGTGGCCTCGGGGCGATGACCTGGCCACTACATCCAGGATTTTGCGCGATCTTGAATGCCGGATGTGCGGGGCGCGGTGGAGTGCGGGCCGGAAATCGGGTGGCGATGCTGGCGGGGGTGGATGCAGGATGGCGGGGTGATCGAGGCGTACCCGAAGCAGGTTTCTGTCCGCGTGGCCACTGCCGCGCGTCGACAGCGCACCTGGCCGGGGTCCGCCTCGACCCGCCGCCCGCCGTCGTGAGTGGGGCGTTCCTCGCCGGTCTGGTGGCCGGCTACGGTGTCGCCGTCCCGGTCGGCGCGATCGCGGTGCTCATCCTCGGGCTCAGCGCGCGTACCTCCTTCCGTGTGGGCGCGGCCGGGGCGCTCGGGGTGGCCACCGCCGACGGGGTCTACGCCGCGGTGGCGGCCCTCGGCGGCGCCGCGGTGGCCGGTCTGCTCGCCCCGTTCGCCGATCCGTTGCGGCTGGTCGCGGCGGCGGTGCTGCTCGTACTTGCCGGATACGGCGCGTGGCGGGGCCTGCGACCTCCGGCCGCGGCCGGCCCGCAGGTGGTGCGGCGCGGGCTGGACACCCCGGCCCGGGCCTATCTCGCGATCCTCGCCCTGACCCTGCTCAATCCGGCGACCGTCGTCTACTTCGCGGCGCTCGTCCTGGGTCGGGGCGATGCGGGCGGCGCCGACGTCGTGGCCGGCGGGCTGTTCGTGCTCGGGGCGTTCCTCGCCTCGGCCAGCTGGCAGCTGCTGATCGCCGGGGGCGGCACGCTGGTCGGTCGGGCCCTCACCGGCCCGCGGGGGCGGCTGGTCACCGCGCTGGCGTCCAGCGCGATCATCGCCGCGCTCGCCGTCGCCGTGCTGCTGGCCTGAGTCCACGACAGTGGACGATCGAAGTATGACAGTCTCATGACAGTTGATCTTCGGTGGTGTCACGACGGCATCGGTCGAACCGGCAGGCCGGGGCGTCGAACGCACGGTCTCGTTCACATTTCCGATCACCGATGCTCGGCCATCGGGACGATCGCCCCCGCGTGCGCGTCCGTCGGCGTGGGCCGACGATCACCTGGCGGACCCGTACGGCCATCGTCCTGTCAGGATGCCATCCCCTGTCCGGCTGATGTCGGGAGTCCGTCGTCCGTTTAGGGTTTCTGACCAATCTGTGGATCAGCCGCGCGGCCCCGCCGACCCGGGGCGGTGCGACGGCTTCACCACTCCTCACCGAGCAGGGAGACGTCTTGAGGATCACCCTGATGCGTCTACCGCGGCACCGTGCACCAGACGGTCGGTCGCGGCGTGGGCGGATCGCAACTCTACTCGCCACCGCGCTGGTAGCGGCGGCACTGCCGGCGCTGGCGGCGCCCGCGGCGGCCAGCGCGGCCCCGTCACCCAACGGCCCGTGGCACAAGGTGGACGGCAAGCCGGCACCGACCAAGGCCGGTAAGAAGGCCACCGTCAAGGCCAAGCGGCTCGCCGCGTTCACCCTCGACCGCGGCAGCCTGAAGAGCACCCTCGACAAGGCTCCGCGGGAGCGCGGCAAGGCGGCGCAGCAGCGGCAGATCGTGTCGCTGCCCGCGCCCGACGGGACGTTCCAGCGCTTCGAGCTGGTGAACTCGCCCGTGATGGAGGCCGGCCTGGCCGCCAAGCATCCCGAGATCACCACGTACGCCGGCAAGGGCCTGGACGACCCGACCGCGACCATCCGAGCGGACCTCACCCCGCTCGGCTTCCACGCCTCGGTCCGCTCGGCGGCCGGGAACTGGTACGTCGACCCGTACTACCACCTCGACCAGAGCCTGTACGCGAGCTACTTCGCCCGCGACCTGGAGAATCCGCACGGCGTGTTCGTCGAGCGCGAGGACGTGGCGGGCGAGGCGCACGCCCTGGCGGACGAGATCGCGGCCGCCGTGGCCGAGGCCCCGGTCGGGCCGCTGGTGAAGCTGCGCACCTACCGGGTGGCGCTGGTGACCGACCCCTCCTACGCCACCTTCTTCGGCGCGGAGAACGTCACCGCCGCCAAGGTCACCCTGATGAACCGGGTCACCCAGGTCTACGAGGACGAGACCGCGATCCGGCTCGTGCTTATCAACGACACCGACAAGACCAACCTGAACACCCCGGTGCTGGCCACCGAGCCGAACGGCCCGTGCGGGGCGGCGGCCTGCTTCACCACAGACCAGCTCAAGTCCTGCGCCAGCAGCACGCTGAGCCGCAACCGGATCGTGCTCGGCCAGATCGTCGGCGCCAGCAACTACGACGTCGGCCACATCGGACTCGGCGTGAACGGTGGCGGCGTGGCCAGCCTCGGCGTCATCGGCGGCAACAGCAAGGCGCAGGGCTGCACCGGCCTGCCGACCCCGATCGGTGACTATTACGCGGTGGACTACGTGGCGCACGAGATGGGCCACCAGTTCGCCGGCAACCACACCTTCAACGGCACCCAGTACAACTGCTCGGGCGGCAACCGGAGCGCGGCCAACTCGTACGAGCCGGGCAGCGGCTCGTCGATCATGGCGTACGCCGGCATCTGCCAGCAGGACAACCTCCAGCCGCACAGCGACCCGTACTGGTCGCACCGCAGCTACACCGAGATCACCACGTACGTCACGTCGAACCGTCCGGCGATCAGCGAGGTGCAGACCGCCTCGCTGTACGGCTTCAACACCAACGGTGCCTCGTTCCGGGTCCGCTACAACGGCAACGACTCGGCGCCGATCGTGCGGGGTGTCAACTACACCACCGCCGGCATCAAGGCCGCCATCGAGGGGATCGCCGGCTGGCGGGCCGGCGCGACCGTCAGCGTGGCCGCCTTCGGCGGCGGCAGCACGCCGGACGACAACGGCTTCCAGGTGACCTTCGGCGGCACGCTGGCCAACACCAACGTCGCCTCGCTGGAGCTCACCGACTTCACCGGCGCCTCCGGTTTCGTCGGTGAGACGGCCAAGGGCGGTGCCATCGACAACGGCGGTTTCCTGGTCGAGGAGACCGCCAACCACGCGCCGGTGGTCACCGTGCCGGGCACCGTCACCATCCCGGTGCGTACCCCGTTCGCGCTGACCGGCAGCGCCACCGACGCCGACGGCGACACGGTGACGTACCTGTGGGAGCAGAACGACCGGGGCGCCACCGCCGGCACTGCGCTGGTGAACAACACCAAGACCAACGGCCCGCTGTTCCGGGTGTTCGGCGAGGCGGCGATCGTGTCGTCGACCGACACCCTGAAGTACCACTCGCCGGGCCAGAACGCGGTGACCACCAACTCGACCCGGGTCTTCCCGGACATGAAGCAGATCCTGGCGGGCAACACGAACGCCAAGACGGGTGCCTGCCCGGCCGCGCCGGCCCCGCCGCCCACCGGCGGTGCCTCGAACGTGCCGGCGGAGCTCGTCGACTGCTACTCGGAGTTCCTGCCCACCAAGGACTGGGTCGGCTTCACCAACGACCGGACCCTGCACTTCAAGCTCACCGCCCGCGACGGGCGGCTGGGTGGCGGCGGTGTCGGCAGCGCCGACGTCGCGCTGGTGCTGGCCCCGAACGCCGGGCCGTTCCTGGTCACCTCGCAGGGCTCCGCCGCCGTCCTCGACGGTGGCTCGAGCCAGACGGTCACCTGGGACGTTGCTGGCACCGACGCGGCGCCGGTGAACGCCAGCCAGGTGAAGATCTCGCTGTCCGCCGACGGCGGGCAGACCTTCCCGTACGTGTTGGCCGAGAGCACCCCGAACAACGGCAGAGCCACGGTGGCCCTGCCCAACGTGGCGACCCAGCGGGCCCGGATCAAGATCGAGGCCGTCGGCAACGTCTTCTTCGATGTCAACGACGCCGACTTCACCATCCGTGCCGTCCCGGTAGTCTCCAACGACGCCCCGGCCGGCGGGGCCCGGGTCCAGTACAGCGACGCCCTCTCGCAGCCGGTGACGGTCACCGCCTCCGACGCCGACACCGCCGGCGCCGCGCTGACCGCGTCCGCCACCGGCCTGCCCGCGGGCCTGTCGCTGGCCGTGTCGGCGACCTCCGGCACTGACACCCTGCCCGGTACGCGCAGCTGGACCGTTGCCGGTACCACCACGGCGGCTCCGGGCGACTACCCGGTCACCGTCACGGTCTCCGACGGCACCGGACTGGCCGGCAGCACCTCGTTCACCATCACGGTCACCGCCGAGGACGCGGCGGCGACCTGGGCCGGTGACACGCTGGTGAGCACCGCGACCAGCGATGCCTCCGGCAATGCGCTGCTGCGGGCCGTCGTCCAGGACAGCTCGGTGCTGCCCTTGGCGACGGACACCACCGCGGGTGACATCCGCAACGCCACGGTCACCTTCACCGAGGGTGGCGTGACGCTCTGCACCGGCACGCTGGAGCTGCTCGGCGCGGCTAGCACGAGCGCCTCTGCGGGGTGCGAGGCCACCCTGCCCGCGGGTACGCACACCGTCACCACGACGGTCGGTGGGTACTACACGGGCAGCACCACCGCGCAGGTGACGGTCGCCGTCTCCGACGGCGGGTTCCTCACCGGTGACGGCGAGATCATGGTCACCCGCTCGGCGGGGGCGTACCCGGTTGACGCGAAGTCGAAGGTCGCGGTGGACCTGACCGCGATGCCCGCCGTGGCCAAGAAGGCCGCGTCGGGCCAGGCCGAGATCGCGTTCCGCTCCGGCGGGAAGTTCTACACGATCAAGGCCGGCACGGTCGACGGGCTCGGCATCACCTCGGCCGGTGCGGTCGCTCAGGTGCGCTACCGGGCCAGCCTGTACGAAAGCAACGGCAAGGTGGTGGCCAGCGGCCTGACGCTGGCCGTGACGGTGACCGACCGGGGGGAGCCCGGGAAGGATGACACCGTCGGCATCACCCTGTGGAACGGCGGTGCCCTGCTCTTCTCGTCCGACTGGACGGGCAACGGGACCGACGAGGTCAACCTGACGGCGGGCAACCTCACCGTCCACTGACCAACGGGTAGCGCGGGAGGACGCCGGTCGCGGTGTCCTCCCGCGTTCCATTTCCCGCCGGGCCGCGGCGAATCCCCGTGCCGTACCGTCGTGTCATGACCAGCCGACCCGCAGCCGGGGGCGGCCGGTGGGTCGAGGTCGACCCGACCCGCGTCGCCCGCTGGGTCGAGGGCTTCGCCGACCGGCACGGCCCGCCCACCACCACCATCCAGGGATACGGCCTGCTGCTCGCCGCCCCGGACGGGGCGACCGCCGAGCTGCACACCCCGCCCGGCGTCCCCGCGAGCGCCGACGTACCCGGGTTCGTGGCCGCCGCCGGCGCGGCGCGTCGGCTCGGCCTGCTGCTGGCGCGCAAGGGCGCGGTGGCGGTCGGCGTGGCCGACGGGACCGAGCTGACCATCTCCAAGGTGGACACCCGCTACGTGCAGGGGCGCACCGCCGCGGGTGGCTGGTCGCAGCAGCGGTTCGCCCGACGGCGGGACAACCAGGCCAAGGCGGCGCTGGGCGACGCGGTGGAGTTGTCCGTACGGCTGCTGCTGCCGGAGGCGGCGACGCTGGCCGCGCTGGTCTGCGGCGGCGACCGGCGGGCGGTGGACGGCGTGCTGGCCGACCGGCGGCTGGCCCCGCTCGCCGCCCTGCGCGCCGACCGGTTGCTCGACGTGCCCGAGCCCCGGCACGCGGTGCTGGTCGATGCGGTGGCCGCCGCCCGCGCGGTGCGGATCCTGATCCGCGACCCTGATCGCGACTGACCCGAGCACTCTCCCTGCCTGCCTACTGGCTCAAGATCGTGCTACAACCAGCATGTTTGGTGTCGAGGTCGCGTGTGATGCCACTACATCCGGACTTGAGCGCGATCTTGGGGTCAACGGCCACCCCGTGAGTTCACGGCCAGCACGCCGGGGATCAAGAGTGGATCCGGTCGAGGAACTCGTTCTGGTGATCGGCGAGGTGGGCTGCCAGCGTCAGCGAGACGAACCGGCAGGCGAACCGCAGCCCATCGTCCTCGCCGTTTCCGGCGACCTGGTGCACCCACCCATCGGCCGGCCGGCCGGGCACGTGGAGCTGGACGTACGTGGTCCGCCGGGCCTGGCCGGTCTCCGGGTGGGGGCGCTCGCTGACCCCCAGTTCGGCGACCGCCTCGACGCCGGTCAGCCCGGTCTCCTCGGCGACCTCGCGGACCGCGGCCTCGGCCGGCGTCTCGCCCGGCTCGATTCCGCCGGCAGGGACCTGAGTGCCCGCCTCGGGGAAGTCGACATGGTCGAAGACGAGCAGTTGCGGGCCGGCCCCCGTGCGGCGGATGACGTACGCGGCGACCCGGAGGCGGGGTGGGATCATCCGGTGACCATACCCGGCGAGGCATTCGTAATCCGCCTCGAAAGATCCTCGCCGGACTCGTGGGCGATGCTGCCCGGCGAGAGGGGGTAAGCCCCTCGATCTTGGAAGGCGTCGGTGTGGGGCTAGGAAAGCCGGCTTAGGCTGTCCTGCCTCGGAATATTCGATGATCGGTCCGTTGAGGACTGGTGCGGCGGAGGCCGGCGAGTTGGACGTAGATCTCGCGTTTGGCGGTGGCGTTGCCGCGTCGGTTGATGACGTAGCCGGTCAGCCAGATCCAGCCAGCGTACGTCGGGCGGTCGCAGACTGAGACGACGCGGAAGGTCAGGGCGCGGTCGCCTGCGAACTGCACGGAGGTCCGGCCGTCGATCCGCAGCAGGTCGCCGGGTTCGGGTCGCCGCACCATTACCAGTGGCCCTCGTTGGGCCGGCATTCCCGGGCGTGCATGGTCTGCCAGTCGCGCAGTGCACGCTTGAGCCGGTCGTTCTCCTCGGTGAGCAGGCGTACCTGGCGGTGCAGGTCGGTCAGCTCGTCGGCGAGCTGGGCCTGAAACTCGCGTACCTGATCGGGGTCGGCGCCGCGGCGGCGCGGGTCGAAGGTGCGGGTGCGTACCTCGTGCGGGGTCAACCGGGCCGGGAGGCCAGTGCCGTAGAGCTGGCCGGATCGGTACACCTGGGCCACGACGGTCCTTTCCGGGGCAGGCGGGAGCGCGGAGGGTCGGTGCGATGGTTTAAGGCAGGCCGGTGGGTCGGGACGGGCACACGCACCCGCCCCGACCAGGGGGATGAGCCGAACTCGTTGCCACGCGAGGAGCGGCTCCACTTCAGACTAACGGCTTAGTCGTTTAAGTCAACCACTGATTGTTGTCGGTCGTGGGCGTTTCGTGATCGAATTGGCGAGCCACGCAAGGAGCGCCATGCCTACAACACCTGACTACATCCGCATCGCCGACGACATCATCGCTGCCGTCAAGGCGAAGAAGCTCAAGCCCGAGGACAAGCTGCCGTCGATTGCCCAGATGGCGGCGGACTACAAGGTGGGCACGTCCACGATCCAGATGGTCTATGTCCGGCTGGAGGCGTTGGGCGTCATCCGTCGGCATCAGGGCAAGGGCATCTTCATCACAGACCCGAAGACCTGGATGCGGAAGCCCTGACCGAGGTTGTCCGCGCTCGTTGAGGCATGTGATCGCCCCGGTGTGCGGCAATGCGTGGTCTCGTCATCGGGTTTGACCACGACATGCCGCACATCGAGTTGATCAAGCGGGGGCGGGCTAGCGGCCGGCGCCGAAGGTGTCGCAGGACTTCGGGTCGCCGGTGGAGTAGCCCGTGGTGAACCACTGCATCCGCTGCTGGGAGGTGCCGTGGGTGAACTCGTTCGGGTTCACCGGTCGGCCGGCGCGCTTGGAGATCGCGTCGTCGCCGATCTTCTCGGCGGCGTCGATCGCCTGCTGGATGTCCTCCGCGGTGATGCTCTTGAAGATCTTCTGGCCCTTCGCGTTGGTGGTGCCGGTGGCGTTCTTCGCCCAGGCGCCCGCGTAGCAGTCGGCCTGTAGCTCCAGCTTCACGGAGAGCGCGTTGGCGTGGGCAGGGTCGCGCTGCTGCTGGCGGCGCATCTGCGCCTCGGTGCCGAGCAGGCTCTGCACGTGGTGTCCGTACTCGTGGGCCAGGACGTACGGCTGGGCGAACTCGCCCTTCGCGCCGAGCTGGTCGGCGAGCAGGCGGTAGAAGGTGAGGTCGATGTAGACCAGGTGGTCGCCCGGGCAGTAGAACGGCCCGACGCCGGAGTCGGCCGCGCCGCAGCCGGTGCGCACGGCCCGGCTGAAGAAGACGGTCTTGGCGGGCCGGTACTGCTGGCCGAAGACCTCCGGCAGGGCGGTCCGCCAGTACGCCTGGATCGAGTTGACGTAGAGGGTGTTGCGGCAGTCGAGCTGCTTGAGGGCGTCCTGGGCCGAGCACTTCTGCTTCAGCGAGGTGTTGTCGCCCTGGTCGGCGCCGCCGCCCATGGCGTTGAGGCCATAGCCGCCACCGACCAGGGCGACGAGGACGGCGATGATGATGCCCACGATCCCGCCCCCGCCGATCGGGATCGGGATGCCCAGTCCGCCGCCTCCGCCGGACCCTCGCTGATCGTCCACCTGGCTGGTATCGATCTCCGCGTTCTCGTTCAGCTCCATGTTGACCCCATCACCGATTTGTCCGAACTGTGGTGGCTGCGGTACCGGACCGGGTCCGGACGGCGTTTCCCGGTACCCGATGATCTTGCACGGTAATCCGCGGGAAAGGGTAGGGGGTGCCCGCTACACTTGCCCCGTGCTGCGCTGCGAAGGCTGAACGGCCCCGCGCCGACGGGAAGTGATGACCCGCCGGCGCTTTCGCGTGCCCTGAGTCAGCCCTTCCGGAACCCCGAGAGCGAGTACCTCGACATGATCACTGCCACCGGCCTGGAGTTGCGCGCCGGTTCCCGGATCCTGCTGTCCGACACCACCCTGCGGGTGCAGCCGGGTGACCGGATCGGCCTGGTCGGCCGCAACGGCGCCGGCAAGACCACCACGCTGAAGGTGCTGGCGGGGGAGGGGCAGCCGTACGCCGGGCAGCTCGACCGGCGCAGCGCCATCGGCTACCTGCCACAGGACCCGCGTACCGGTGACCTGGACGTCACCGGGCGCGACCGGGTGCTCTCCGCCCGTGGCCTGGACGTGCTGATGGCGCAGATGAAGGAGCTGGAGGCCAAGCTCGCCGAGGGCGCCGACGACGAGCGCCTGGTCCGCCGCTACGGCGCGCTGGAGGACCAGTTCGCCTCCCTCGGCGGGTACGCGGCCGAGGCCGAGGCGGCCCGGATCTGCGCCAACCTCGGCCTGCCCGACCGGGCCCTGGCCCAGACCATCGGCACCCTGTCCGGTGGTCAGCGCCGGCGTATCGAGCTGGCCCGGATCCTGTTCCGCGACGCGGGCGACAACGGCGGCGGGATCCTGCTGCTCGACGAGCCGACCAACCACCTGGACGCCGACTCGATCACCTGGCTGCGCAGCTTCCTCGCCAACCACAAGGGCGGCCTGATCGTGATCTCCCACGACGCGTCGCTGCTGGAGGCGGTGGTCAACAAGGTCTGGTTCCTCGACGCCACCCGCTCGGTGGTCGACGTCTACAACCTGGGCTGGAAGGCGTACCTGGAGGCGCGGGAGACCGACGAGCGGCGCCGCCGCCGGGAGCGGGCCAACGCCGAGAAGAAGGCCGGTGCGCTGATGGCGCAGGCGGACAAGATGCGGGCCAAGGCCACCAAGACGGTCGCCGCGCAGAACATGGCCCGGCGGGCCGAGAAGCTGCTGGCCGGCCTGGACGAGGTACGCGTCGCCGACAAGGTGGCGAAGGTGCGCTTCCCCACCCCGGCGGCGTGTGGCAAGACCCCGCTCACCGCGACCGGCCTGTCCAAGTCCTACGGATCGCTGGAGATCTTCACCGACGTCAACGTGGCGGTGGACCGGGGTTCCCGGGTGGCCATCCTCGGCCTCAACGGTGCCGGCAAGACGACCCTGCTGCGGATGCTCGGCGGCCTGCTCGAGCCGGACACCGGCGAGGTGCGCCCCGGGCACGGCCTGCGGCTCGGCTACTACGCGCAGGAGCACGAGACCCTGGACGTGGAGCGGACGATCCTGGAGCACATGCGCAGCGCCGCGTCGGAGCAGACCGACACCGACCTGCGCAAGATCCTCGGCGCGTTCCTGTTCTCCGGCGAGGACGTCGACAAGCCGGCCGGGGTGCTCTCCGGTGGCGAGAAGACCCGGCTGGCCCTGGCCACGCTGGTCTGCTCGGGGGCGAACGTGCTGCTGCTGGACGAGCCGACGAACAACCTCGACCCGGTCAGCCGGGAGCAGGTGCTCGACGCGATCGCCCGCTATCCGGGCGCGATCGTGCTGGTCACCCACGACCCGGGGGCGGTCATGGCGCTCAAGCCCGACCGCGCCATCCTGCTGCCCGACGGCGACGAGGACGCCTGGAGCGACGACCTGCTCGAACTCGTCGAGCTCGCCTGACTCCCACCTGTCACCGCGGCGTACGGGTCCACCGCCCGGTCGGACTGCCATGATCCACCTGGTCGGCCCGGGTTGACCGGTCAGTAGCATCACGGTATCGGGAAGCTGACATTGCATAGCGTGTCGGTTGGCGAAGAGTTGATATCTGGCGCATGATCGTTCGAGGCGGTCTAATAGGTGGGACCGTATCCGAACCGCACAGTCTGGGACGTGAGGAATCAGCATGGCAGCCACCGGCACAGCCACCAGCACTGAGAAGGGTCGCCGGATCGTCGGAGCCGAGCGCCAGACGCTCGCCAAGGACCTGGTAAAGCGGTATACCTCGGGTGAGAGCATCCGTGCGCTCGCGGCCTCGACCGGCCGCTCCTACGGGTTCATCCACCGGGTGCTCACCGAGTCCGGGGTGCAGCTGCGGCAGCGCGGCGGTGCCCGGCGTCGCAAGAAGGCGTGACCCGCGCACCAGCGTCGTCGATCAGCGTCGTGCTCCGGGTGGTCCGGTGACCCCCGCAACGACCGGAGTACGACTCGACTGCGACGGGCCGGTGGCGACGGTCACGTTGTGCCGGCCCGACGTGCTCAACGCGCAGGCCCCGACGATGTGGCGCGCGATGAGCGACTTCTCCCGCGATCTGCCCGGCGACGTCCGGGTCGTCGTGGTGCGCGGCGAGGGGCGGGCGTTCTCCACAGGTATTGACCTGTCCGTGGCCGGTGCCTCCGGCCCCGGCTCCTTCGCCGAGCTCGCCACCCTGCCCGAGCAGGAGTGCGCCGACCGGATCGCCGAATACCAGGGCGGCTTCACCTGGCTGCACCGCCCGGACGTGATCTCCGTCGCCGCCGTGCAGGGGCATGCGATCGGTGCCGGGTTCCAGCTCGCCCTCGCCTGCGACCTGCGGGTGCTCGCCGAGGACGCCAAGCTGTCCATGGCCGAGGTGACCCTCGGCCTGGTCCCCGACCTCGCCGGCACCAAGCGCCTCGTCGAGCTGGTCGGCTATTCCCGCGCCCTGGAGATCTGCGCCACCGGCCGCCGGATGGACGCCGCCGAGGCGGACCGGCTCGGCCTGGCCACCCTCGTCGTGCCGAACGCGGAGCTGGACGCCGCGGTGCGGGACCTGACCGCCGGCCTGCTGGCCAACAACCGCGACGCGATCGTGGAGATCAAGGCGCTGCTCGCGGGCGCGGCCGGGCGCAGCCACGCGGAGCAGCAGCGGGCCGAGCGCGAGGCGCAGACCCGACGGCTGCGCGATCTGGCCGGGCGCGGAGAATAGCCAGGATCGTTCGGGAAGATCCGGGTTACTCGCGAGGTTGTCGTAGTGGTCGGGAGAATTGACCCGACGGTCTAGGGCTGCCCGACGACCCGGAGGTGACGAGTGTCCAACCACATGCCCGGTGGCGGCATGGGCGGCTGGAGCATGCTCCGGTCGATGCGCAACCAGGACGAGGTCGCCACCCACCAGCTCAAGCGCGGCACCGCCAAGCGGATCGTCGCGTTCGCCCGGCCCTACCGGCGCGACATCATGATCTTCCTGCTCACCGTGGTGATCGCCGCGGTGATCGGGGTGGCCACCCCGCTGCTCGCCGGTGACGTCATCGACGCGATCGCCAAGGGCGGCCCCGACGCGCGCTCGACGGTGGTCCGGCTGGCCCTGATCATCGCCGCGCTGGCCGTCGCCGACGCGCTCTTCTCCCTGGCCCAGCGCTGGTATTCGGCCCGGATCGGGGAGGGCATCATCCTCGACCTGCGGACCCGGGTCTACGACCACGTCCAGCGGATGCCGCTGCAGTTCTTCACCCGCACCCAGACCGGTGCCCTGGTCAGCCGGCTCAACAACGACGTGCTCGGCGCCCAGCGGGCGTTCACCTCCACCCTGTCCGGCGTGGTCAGCAACGTCATCCAGTTGGTGCTCACCGCCGGGGCGATGCTGGTGCTGTCCTGGCAGATCACCGTGCTGGCGCTGGTGCTACTGCCGATCTTCATCATTCCCGCCCGCCGGGTCGGCCGGCGGCTTGCCGAGATCACCCGCGAGTCCTACAACCTCGACGCGAAGATGAACGCGACGATGACCGAGCGGTTCGGCGTCGCCGGCGCCCTGCTGGTCAAGCTCTTCGGCTCCCCCGAGGTGGAGGCCCGCCGGTTCGCCCGCCGCGCCGAGCGGGTTCGCGACATCGGCATCCAGTCCGCCATGTACTCGCGGACCTTCTTCGTGGCGATGCTGCTGGTCGCCTCGCTCGCCCAGGCCCTGACTTACGGCCTCGGTGGGTGGCTCGCCGTCACCGGCGCGGTCAGCGCGGGCACCGTGGTCAAGCTCGCGCTGCTGCTCACCCGCCTGTACGGCCCGCTCACCGCGCTGTCCAACGTCCGGGTCGACGTGATGAGCGCGCTGGTCTCCTTCGACCGGGTCTTCGAGGTGCTCGACCTGCGTCCAGGCATCGAGGAGAAGCCCGACGCGGTGCCGGTGCCCCGAGGCATCGGCCGGGTCGAGTTCCGCGACGTGCGGTTCCGCTACCCGAGCGCTGCCGAGGTGTCCCTCGCGTCGCTGGAGGAGGTCACCACCCTCGACCGTACGGTCAACGAGCCGGTGCTCAAGGGCGTCTCGTTCAGCGTCGAGCCCGGGCAGATGGTGGCCCTGGTCGGTTCCTCCGGCGCCGGCAAGTCGACGCTGTCCATGCTGATCTCCCGGATCTACGATGCCACCGACGGCCACGTGCTGGTCGGCGGCGTCGACGTGCGGGACGCCACCCTGGCCTCGCTGCGCGACGAGATCGGCGTGGTCACCCAGGACTCCCACCTGTTCCACGAGACGATCCGGGAGAACCTGCGCTACGCCAAGCCGGACGCCACCGACGACGAGATCTGGGCGGCCCTGGCCGGCGCGCAGGTGGCCGACCTGGTCCGCTCCCTGCCCGACGGGCTCGACACCACGGTCGGCGAGCGCGGCTACCGCTTTTCCGGCGGCGAGAAGCAGCGCATCGCCATCGCCCGGCTGCTGCTCAAGGCCCCGTCGATCGTGATCCTCGATGAGGCGACCGCGCACCTGGACTCGGAGAGCGAGGCGGCCGTGCAGCGGGCGCTGTCCGTGGCGCTGACCGGGCGTACCGCGCTGGTGATCGCGCACCGGCTCTCCACGGTCCGGGACGCCGATCAGATCCTCGTCCTCGACGAGGGGCGGATCGTCGAGCGCGGCCGGCACGAGGAGTTGGTCGCCGTCGGCGGGCTCTACGCCGAGCTGTACCGCACCCAGTTCGCGGTGGCCGACTCGCCGATTCCGTACGCGGAGCCGGACCAGGCGCAGCCGGTGGTCAGCACGGTGCCGCTCGGCACGTACGTCGCGCAGGAGGCGCTCCCGCCCGCCACGGCCAACTAGCGCGGCCGCCCGGCTGATGCTGCCGCCCGGCGGCCGGCCAATTAGGCGATCACGGCCGCGCGCAGCTCCGCGAAGGCGGCGCCGAGCGTTTCCGGGGTGAAGTGCGCGTTCAGGCCGCTGGGGTTGGGCAGCACCCAGAGCCGGGCGCCGCCGAGCGGTTCCGGCTGCGGGCCGAAGCCGGCCTTCGGCCGGGCGAAACCGATCCGGTACGCGGTCACCCCGACCACCGCCACCCAGCGCGGCCGGTACCGCTCGACCTTGCCGGCCAGCTCCGCCGCGCCGGCCACCAGCTCCTCGGCGGTCAGCTCGTCGGCGCGGGCGGTGGCCCGGGCCACCAGGTTGGTGATGCCCAGCCCGAGGCGGGGCAGTTCGTCCTGCTCGCTCGGGTGCAGCTGGCGCGGGGTGAAGCCGCCCCGGCGCAGGGCCGGCCAGAACCGGTTGCCCGGCCGGGCGAAGTGCCAGCCGGTGGCCGCCGACCAGAGGCCCGGGTTGATGCCGACGAGGAGCACATCCAGGCCGGGCGCGATCACGTCCGGGAGCAGCTTGTCGGCCGCCGCCGCGAGTTGCTCCTTCGTCGGCCGGGGATAGCGGCCCGTGTCCGTCACAGGCCGCGCAGGGCGCCGCCGTCGACGGGCACGGTGACCCCGGTGACGTAACCGGCGGCGGGGGAGAGGAGGAAGGCGGCTACCCGGCCGAACTCGCCCGGTTCGCCGAACCGACCGAGCGGGATCGACGCCTCCGCCTCGGCCCGGGCCCGCTCCGGGTCGCCGGTGGCGGCGAGAAGCTGCCGGTTCCGGTCGGTCATGATCCGGCCGGGCAGCAGGCCGAACACGCGTACGCCACGGGGGCCGTACTCGTCGGCGATGTCCTTGGCCACCCCGGCCAGGCCGGGGCGCAGGCCGTTGGAGATGCCGAGGCCGGGCAGCGGTTCCCGCGCCGAGGTGGAGAGGACCAGTCCGATCGCGCCGCCGTCGGTGAGCGCGGCGGCCACCGTACGGAGGGTGCGGACGCTGCCCAGGAAGACCGTCTCGAAGGACTCCCGCCACTGCTCGTCGCTGACCTGGGCGGCGGTGCCCCTGGGCGGCCCGCCCACCGAGATGAGCGCCCCGTCGAGCCGGCCGAATTGTTCGCGGGCGGCGGCGACCAGCCGCTGCGGGGTGCCCGGGTCGGTCAGGTCAGCGGTCAGTCCGATCGCCCGCTCCGGTCCGCCGAGCGCCTCGACCGCGACGGCAACCTGCTCCGGTACGCGGGCCGAGATGACCACCCGGGCGCCGTCGGCGACGAGCTGTTCGGCGGTGGCGAAACCGAGGCCACGTGAGGCGCCGGTCAGCACGTACACCCGGTCGGCGAGTCCGAGATCCATGGGCCGATCCTGCCGTACCCGGAGTCGCCGTGCCACGAGACCCGGGCGGTCAGTGGCGGCGGACCGCCTCCTCGACCAGGTCGAGCACCCGGCCGAGGTCGCCGGCCGGGCGGCCCATCGCCAGGTGCAGCACCAGCCCGTCGTACGCCAGCTCCAGGAACTGGGCCAGCACATCGATCGGCACGTCGTCGCGGAGCACCCCGGCCTCCCGCTGGCGGAGCAGTCGCTCGCGGGTGGCCTCGGCGATCGCCGCCGAGCGTTCCGCCCAGCGCTTGGCGAATGCCGGGTCGGTACGCAGCCGCCGGGACACCTCCAGCTGGCTGCCGAGCCACCCGGTGGTGTCCGGGGAGAGTGCCGTGGCCAGCAGGTCCCGCATCACCTGGACTAGACCGTTGCGGGCGACGGTCTCCACCATGGCCTGCGCGTCGTCCTCGGCCACGGCGAGGAAGAGCGAGTCCTTGTCCCGGAAGTGGTGGAAGATGGCGCCCCGCGACAGCCCGGTGGCCTCCTCCAGGCGCCGGACGGTGGCGCCCTCGTAGCCGTGCCGGGCGAAACACGCGCGCGCGGCGGCGAGGATCTCCTGTCGGCGCGCGTCGAGCTGGTCCTGGCTTACTCTGGGCACGCACCGATCGTCCCAGGTGACTTCCGCTTTCGCAAACCGTACGTACGGCTTGAGATGCGCCCTCACGTGATCGGCATCATGCCGCGAGGCGGTTAGGATCGTTCCATGATCGCGCCCGCCCACCCGCTGACCGTGGCCGCCGTGCAGGCCGAGCCGGTTCCCGGTGATGTCGCCGGCAACGCCACCACGGCAGCCCGCCTCGTCGGCCGGGCCGCCGGTGCCCGGATCGTCGTGTTGCCGGAGCTGTTCCTGCCCGCGTACCACCCGCCGACCCTCGCCGCCGACCCGACCGGCACCGACGTGGCCGCCGACGCGGACGGCCGGGTCGACGATCCGCGGCTCGACCCGCTGCGGCGGGCCGCCCGGGACGGCGGGACGACGGTGGTGGTGGGCGCGGCGGTCCGGCACCCCGACGGGCGGCGCACCATCTCCTCGTTGGTGGTCGACTCGGCCGGCGTCGTGCGGGCGGCGTACGACAAACAGCAGCTCTGGAGCGGCGAGCGCGAACTGTTCACCCCGGGCCGGCGGGGCGCCACCCTGCTGGTCGACGACTGGCGCTTCGGTCTCGGAATCTGCTACGACGGCTGCTTCCCTGAGCACGGGCGGGCCGCGGCCGACGACGGCGCGCACGGCTACCTCTGCCCGAGCGGCTACCTGGCCGGCTCGGAGCACCGGCGGGACGTCTACTACGCCGCCCGCGCCCTGGACAACACCATGTACGTCGTGTTCGCCAACGCCGTTGACGGCGCCGACCCGTGGCGGTTCAACGGCGGTGCCGCGGTGTACGACCCGGAGGGCCGGCCGCTGGCCCGGGGCGCGAACACCGGGACGGATGTGCTGGTCGCGACGCTCGACCCGGCCGCCCTCGCGGCCACCCGGGCGGCGCACACCATGCTCGCCGACCGCCTGCCCGACCAGGGCCTGCCCCGTACGACGGTCGCGGGTTGACAGATCTGGGCCTCCGGCTCTGTCGGTGGTCCGTCCCGGTCCCGTAAGGTTCCCGCGTGCCGTTGCTCCTGCTCGACCTGGACAACACGCTGCTCGACCGTGAGCGGCCGTTTCGTGCCTGGGGCGAGCGCTTCCTGGACACCATCGGCGCGCCGCCCGCCGACCTCGACTGGCTGCTGTCCGTCGACGCGGACGGGCTGACCGACCGGTGGGACCTGGCGGACGCCATCCGGGACCGGTACGGGTTGGGTATCTCCGCCATCGACCTGGTGGCGGACCTGCACGACGGGGTGGTGGCGTACACCCGTCTGGACCCGCTGGTCGCCTGCGCGCTGCGGATCGTCGACGACGCCGGGTGGGTGCCGGTGGTGGTCACCAACGGCACCGTACGCAAGCAGGACGCGAAGATCCGCCGAACTGGCCTGGACCGGTACGTCGCCGACTGGGTGATCTCCGAGGAGGCCGGGGTCAGCAAGCCCAACCCGAGGATCTTCGCGCTCGCGGCGCAGCGGGCCCGGATGCCGCTGCGCGGTGCCTGGGTGATCGGTGACAGCCCGGAGGCGGACATCGGCGGGGCCAGCGCGGCTGGACTGCCCAGCGTCTGGCTGCACCGGGGACGCCGCTGGTCGGACACCCGGTTCGCGCCGACCCGTACGGCCGACGGGTTGATCGCCGCGGTGGCCGCGGTGCTGGCCGCGCTTCGCGGCGGGGCCGGTCAAGCGCCCGCGCCGCAGCCCCGCCGGTCCATTCCGCGCGGGCTGTAATTCGGTTGACCCGCTCGCGCCCGCCGGTGAGCATGGTGCCGCGCGAGGGCGCAGCCGGGCGGAGCCCGGTCGAGGAGAGGAGGTCGGTCATGGCCGTCTTTGCAGGGTCGTTCCACCTGCCTCCATCAGCCTCGATCGAAGGATCAACCCACCCGTGCGTGATCACGACTTCCCGGCGCCGCAGCGCCGTGGCCGCGGCAAGAGCCGCTTTGACGACGACGAACCGTATTTCCTGAAGCGCGGCCGGCACGCCGAGCCGGTCCTCGCCGAGCCCGACGCCGAGCCCGATGCCGAGGACCATTGGTCCTCCTGGGACGAGGCCGTGCACGGGCCCGAACCCCACCCCGAGTGGCTGATCACCGAGTTGGCCGCGAAGGACGCCGAACTCGGTGTGCTGAAGACCGGCAAGGAGGCGGACGTCCACCTGGTCCGCCGGGCCGTGCCGGACACCGACCGTTCGTGCCTGCTGGCCGCCAAGCGCTATCGGGACGCCCAGCACCGGCTCTTCCACCGCGACGCCGGCTACCTGGAGGGGCGCCGGGTCCGCCGGTCCCGGGAGAACCGGGCGATGGCCGGCCGGACCGCCTTCGGCCGGCAGATGATCGCCGGGCAGTGGGCGGCCGCCGAGTTCGCCGCCCTCGCCCGGCTCTGGGAGATCGGCGCCGCCTCCGGGCGGATCGCCGTGCCGTACCCGGTGCAGCTGCTCGGCACCGAGCTGATGCTGGAGTTCGTCGGAGACCCCGAGGAGGGGCAGGCCGCGCCGCGGCTGGCCCAGCTCCGGCCCGACGCCGCCGAGCTGCGTGAGCTGTGGGAGCAACTGGTAGACGCCCTGGTCGTGCTGGCCCGGGCCGGGTACGCGCACGGCGACCTGTCCCCGTACAACCTGCTGGTGGACCGGGGGCGGCTGGTCATGATCGACCTGCCGCAGGTGGTCGACGTGGTGGCCAACCCGCAGGGGCCGGAGTTCCTGGCCCGGGACGTGCGGGTGGTCGGCAGCTGGTTCGCCGCCCGGGGCCTGCCCGCCGGGGACGTCGACCCGACCGAGCTGACCGGGCTGCTGCTGCACGAGGCGGGGATTCGCTGAGCGCGCCGCGTCCCGGGCGGGTGGCCGCCTGCCCCGGGACGCCGCCCGCCCGTCCCGCACCGGCGTGCCGCCGGTCGTCCCGCCGCGGTCACTGGAGGTAGCGCTCGACCTCCGACAGGGGGCGTTCGCCCTGGGCGTCCGGGTCGCCGTGTGCCTGGCGGGCCGCCCGGCGGCGGCGCAGCAGGTCCCAGCACTGGTCGAGGGACTCCTCCAGCGCCCGCAGCCGTTCCCGGGCCGCGTCGTCGGTGCCGGCCTCGTTCTCCTGTGCCGCCGCGCGCAGCCGGTGCTCCTCGTCGACGAGTTCGGAGATCCGGTTCAGGATGGTTTTGTCGTCCATGCCCGAAGCTTGGCACAGGGGGCGGTGGCGCGCCCGCGTTCCTCGCCCCCGGTCCCGCTCCCGGCACCCATCCGGCTTCTGCCCCCCAGATCCTGCCGCTGGTGACCGGCTCCTCGCCGCCGCGATCGCGCGAGTGCGGCTCCCGCCAACCGGTCATGATCAGGATCGCTTGAGTGAAGTTCGGGACGCTGCTAGCGTGCGCCGGGATCGATCGGATCGCCGACGGCCCGAATTCGGGCACGTGATGGAATACCCGGCCAGGAAGTTGTGATGGTTCTCGCAGCACGAAGATTGTCGCCCCTGCTCCACCTCGGACAGTCCGATCCGGACCAGCTCCAGCAGCTGGTCGAGCAGCAGCGGCGGGCCTGCGGTCCACCCCGGACACCGGCCAGGGCGACGACGAAGCGGTGCGCCCGCCCGAGCAGGTGCGCCGTTTGATGAGCTTCAGCCGAAGCGGCACCCGACGCGGCCGGACCGACGCCGCGCGGCCGCTCGACGGGGCGCACGGGATCGGTGACGGGCCCGACCCGGGGGACGGGCAGGCGATATGAGGGGGACGCCGTGGGGGCGGACCTCAGGCGAGTACGGCGACACCAGCCGGGAAGAAGAGGACGACGAGTGGCCCAGAAGACGGCTTCGAGCGCGGACCTGACGTGGTTGCTGGATGACCTGGTCGGCCGGGTCAAGCAGGCGGAACACGCCGTGGCGCTGTCCACCGACGGCCTGTTGATGGCCTCATCGCGGGGGCTGAGCCGGGACGACGGCGAGCACCTGGCGGCGATGGCGGCGGGCATCCAGAGCCTGGCCCGGGGGGCCGGCAAGCGGTTCGGCGGCGGCCAGGTGCAGCAGACCATCATCGAGATGCAGTCGTCGTTTCTCTTCGTCACCGCGGCCGGGCGCAACGCCTGCCTCGCCGTGCTGGCCACCGAGGACGCCGACGTCGGTCTGATCGCGTACGAGATGGCGATGCTGGTGACCCGGGTCGGCCGGTTCGTCGCCTCGCCGACCAGGGAACCGGGTGCCGGCGAGAACCCGGCACGATGACCGGCCAGGCGGAGCCCGCGGAGCAGAAGTGGCTGGACGACCCGGTGGTGCGTCCGTACGCGCTGACCGGCGGGCGAGCCCGCCCGGTCACCGGCACCTTCGACCTGATCTCCCTGGTCACCGCGACCCGGGCGGACGCGAGCACGGAACCCGGGCTGGGCCCGGAACACCTGGCGATCGTCGGCATCTGCCAGCGGATCCAGTCCGTGGCCGAGGTCGCCGCCCACCTTGACCTGCCGGTGGGCACCGTCCGGGTCCTTCTCGGTGACCTGGTGGCCCGCCACCTGGTGCAGGTTCGTGAGCCGCGCGCGACCACCGCCGGCCTTCCCGACGACAGCGTTTACGAGGCGGTAATCAATGGACTACGGGCGCTCTGAGCGGCCGGCGGGAGCGGCGCCGCTGCCCACCGCGATCAAGATCCTGATCGCCGGCGGCTTCGGCGTCGGCAAGACCACCCTGGTCGGCGCGGTGAGCGAAACGCGCCCGCTGCGCACGGAGGAGGTGCTGACCGAGAGCGGAGTCGGCGTCGACGACCTCTCCGGGGTGGAGGAGAAGCAGACCACCACGGTGGCGATGGACTTCGGTCGCATCACCATCAGCGACGACCTGGTGCTCTACCTGTTCGGCACGCCCGGCCAGGACCGCTTCTGGTTCATCTGGGACGAACTGGCGCTCGGCGCGCTCGGCGCGGTCGTGCTCGCCGACACCCGTCGGTTGGCCGACTGCTTCCCGTCGATCGACTACTTCGAGGAGCGGGGCACGCCGTTCGTGGTGGCGGTGAACTGCTTCGAGGGTGCCAGGCGGTACCGGCTCGACGAGGTGCAGACGGCGCTCAACCTCGACCCGGGCGTACCGGTGGTGCTCTGCGACGTGCGGCAGCGGGAGTCGGTCAAGGAGGTCCTGATCACGCTGCTGGAGCACGCCATGAAGCTGCGCGAGGAGCGCCGAAGCGCCGCCGACGGCTGACCTCCCGATGCCACAGGGCCCCTCCCCGCGAGCGCGGGAAGGGGCCCTGTCCGGGGTACGACGTCAGCTGGCGATCATGCGACGCAGTACGTACTGCAGGATGCCGCCGTGCCGGTAGTAGTCCGCCTCACCCGGGGTGTCGATCCGGACCACGGCGTCGAACTCCACGCCGGTGTCGATGGTGACCTTCACCGTACGCGGGGTCTCGCCGTCGTTCAGGGCGGTCACGCCGGCGATGGAGAAGGTCTCCGTGCCGGTGAGCCCCAGCGACTCGGCGGTGGTGTCGACCGGGAACTGCAGCGGCAGCACGCCCATGCCGATCAGGTTGGAGCGGTGGATCCGCTCGTACGACTCGGCGATGACCGCCTTGACGCCGAGCAGCATGGTGCCCTTGGCCGCCCAGTCGCGCGACGAGCCGGAGCCGTACTCCTTGCCGGCCAGGATGACCAGCGGGACGGCCGCCTCCTGGTAGGCCATCGAGGCGTCGTAGATCGAGGTCTGCTCGCCGGTCAGGTGGTTGACCGTGAAGCCGCCCTCGATGCCTGGGACGAGCTGGTTACGCAGCCGGATGTTGGCGAAGGTGCCGCGGATCATCACCTCGTGGTTGCCCCGGCGGGAGCCGTACGAGTTGAACTCGTGCCGCGGCACGCCGTGCTCGGCCAGGTAGCGGCCGGCGGGGGAGTCCGCCTTGATCGAGCCGGCCGGGGAGATGTGGTCGGTGGTCACCGAGTCGCCCAGCTTGGCCAGCACGCGAGCCGGACCGATATCGGAAACAGGCGCCGGCAGGCGCCGCATGCCCTCGAAGTACGGGGGCTTGCGGACGTAGGTGGACTCGCCGGCCCAGGCGAAGGTGTCGCCGGTCGGGGTGGGCAGCGACTGCCAGCGCTCGTCACCGGCGAAGACATCGGCGTACGCGGAGCTGAAGCCGGTGGCGCCGATCGCCGAGGCGATGACGTCCTGGATCTCGGCGGTGTTCGGCCAGATGTCGCGCAGGAACACCGGGTTGCCCTGGCTGTCCTCGCCGATCGGCTCGTTGGCCAGGTCGATGTCCATGGTGCCGGCGAGCGCGTACGCGACCACCAGCGGCGGGGACGCCAGGTAGTTCATCTTGACGTCCGGGTTGATCCGGCCCTCGAAGTTCCGGTTGCCGGAGAGCACCGACACGACGGCGAGGTCGCCCTCGTTGACCGCGGCGGAGACCTCCTCCGGCAGCGGGCCGGAGTTGCCGATGCAGGTGGTGCAGCCGTAGCCGACCAGGTTGAAGCCGAGCTTCTCCAGGTAGGGGGTGAGGCCGGCCCGGTCGTAGTAGTCCATGACGACCTTGGAGCCGGGGGCCAGGGTGGTCTTGACCCACGGCTTGCGGGACAGGCCCTTCTCCACCGCGTTCCGGGCCAGCAGCGCGGCACCGATCATGACCTGCGGGTTCGAGGTGTTGGTGCAGGAGGTGATCGCGGCGATCACCACGGCGCCGTGGTCCAGCTCGTACTCGACGCCGTCGGCGCCGGTGACCCGGATCGGGTTGGTGGCGCGGCCACCGGCACCCGCCGCGGCGGTCTCCAGGTCGCGCGGCTCGTCGGCCGGGTCGCTGAACTCGTTGGCCGGCGGGTCGCTGGCCGGGAACGACTCGGCGCTGGCCTCGTCGGCCGGGCCGGCGGCGCCGCGGGGCAGTTGCTCGCGCGCCACGCCCGGCCTGAGCTCCTTCGCCACGCCGGCGGCCTCCTCGGCCACGTAGTCGGTCAGCGCGGAGCGGAACAGCGTCTTGGCGCTGCCCAGCGGCACCCGGTCCTGCGGGCGCCGGGGGCCGGCCAGGGACGGCTCGATGGTACCGAGGTCCAGCTCCAGGCGCTCCGAGTACTCCGGCTCGCGGGCCGGGTCGTGCCATAGGCCCTGTTCCTTGGCGTACGCCTCGACGAGCGCGACCTGCTGCGGGTCGCGGCCGGTCAGCTCCAGGTAGCGGACGGTCTCGGCGTCGATCGGGAAGATGGCGACGGTGGAGCCGTACTCCGGGGACATGTTGCCGATGGTGGCCCGGTTGGCCAGCGGCACCGAGCTCACGCCCGGGCCGTAGAACTCGACGAACTTGCCGACCACACCGTGCTTGCGCAGCATCTCGGTGATGGTGAGCACCAGGTCGGTGGCGGTGGTGCCGGCCGGCATCTCACCGGAGAGCTTGAAGCCGACGACCCGCGGGATCAGCATGCTGACCGGCTGGCCGAGCATCGCGGCCTCGGCCTCGATGCCGCCGACGCCCCAGCCCAGCACGCCCAGGCCGTTGACCATGGTGGTGTGCGAGTCGGTGCCGACCACGGTGTCCGGGTACGCCTGGCCGTTGCGCTCCATGACCGTACGGGCCAGGTACTCGATGTTGACCTGGTGCACGATGCCGGTGCCCGGCGGGACGACCTTGAACTCGTTGAACGCGGTCTGGCCCCAGCGCAGGAACTGGTAGCGCTCCTTGTTGCGCTCGTACTCCAGCTCGACGTTGCGCTGGAAGGCGTCCTCGCGGCCGAACAGGTCGGCGATGACGGAGTGGTCGATGACCAGCTCGGCCGGGGCGAGCGGGTTCACCTTGGTTGCGTCGCCGCCGAGGTCGCGGACGGCCTCCCGCATGGTGGCCAGGTCGACGACGCAGGGCACGCCGGTGAAGTCCTGCATCAGCACCCGGGCCGGGGTGAACTGGATCTCCACGCTCGGGTCGGCGGTGGGGTCCCACGCGCCGAGCTGCCGGATGTGGTCGGCGGTGATGTTCGCGCCGTCCTCGGTCCGCAGCAGGTTTTCCAGCAGGATCTTCAAGCTGTAGGGCAGCCGGTCGTGGCCCTCCACCTTGCCGATCTTGAAAATCTCGTAGCTCGCGTCTCCGACGCGTAGCTGGGTCTTCGCACCGAAGGTGTCGAGGCTCGCCACGTCGTACTCCTTCACACCAGCGACTGTGAGTAGTCCTGAGCAGTCTGTCGCACCGGCCGGGGTACTGCCGTGGTTAGGTGGCACTTACCTGCGTCCGGCGCTCAACAAAACCGTACGTCCGTCTTGCTATTCACGCAACCTCGTGCCAGGGTTCGGGACGAGGAGGTGCCGACCATGATCCATCACGTACTGCTCGCCTGCCCACGCGGTTCCGAGGATGCGTCCCGGGCCTTCTACGGCGGCCTGCTCGGCCTGGTCGAGAAGCCCAAGCCGCCGGCCCTCGCCGCCCGCGGTGGTTGCTGGTTCACCGGGTACGGCGCGGAGCTGCACCTCGGTGTCGAGGACGGCTTCCGGCCCGCCCGCAAGGCGCACCCCGCCCTGCTCCGCCCCGACCTCGACGCGCTCGCCGCCCGGCTCGCCGCCGCCGGTCACGCGGTGACCTGGGGTGACGACGAGGTCCCCGGCATGCGCCGGTTCCACACCCACGACCCGCACGGCAACCGGCTGGAGTTCCTCGCCCCCGCCGCCTGACCCCCGGCCGCACCACCCACCACCGGCCGCACGTCGCCCGGCCGGCGGACGCGGAGGTCGGTGGAACGTCCTGGCGGTCACGGCGGGACGGAGACTTCCATAGCGTTCCAACGGACGAGCGGCGGGCCGCGGCGGCAAGCCGAGGCCCGGCCGGGTGGAGGCCGGGTGAGCGGAGCGCCGTGCCGTCGGACCGGAGGTAGGGTTCGAGGTCGGACCGGAAGGGATGAGGGCGTGCTCGACGTACAACACTGGCTTGCCGCGCTCCCCCCAGGCGTGGTCTACCTGATCGTCGCCGGGGTGATCGGCGTGGAGAGCATGGGCGTTCCGCTGCCCGGCGAGATCGTCCTGGTCAGCTCCGCGTTGCTCGCCGCCGCCGGGGTGGTCGACCCGTTGTGGGTGGCCAGCGCCGCAGCGGCCGGTGCCATCATCGGCGACTCCATCGGGTACGCCGTGGGCCGGCGCGGCGGCCGGCCCCTGCTGGAACGGCTGGGCCGGCGCTTCCCCCGCCACCTCGGCCCGGCCCACCTCGCCCGCGCCGAGCGGAGCTTCGCCCGGTACGGCGTCTGGGCGGTCTTCTTCGGCCGGTTCGTGGCACTGCTGCGGATCCTGGCCGGTCCCCTGGCCGGCGCACTGCGTGTGCCGTACCGGCGGTTCCTGCTGGCGAACGCGGCCGGCGGCCTGGTCTGGGCCTTCGGCACGACGTACCTGCTGTTCACCGTGGGCCGGGCGGCCGAGCGCTGGCTCAAGGACATCTCCTGGGCCGGGCTGGTGATCGCGATCCTCGCCGGCCTGGGCAGCACCTGGTGGTTGCGGCGCCGGGCCCACCGGCTGGCGTCGGCGGAGACCGCCGCCGAGACCGAGCCGGTGCGGGCCGGCAGCGACTGATCCGCGGACGACCAACGGCCGGCCCCAGGGTGGGGCCGGCTGTGGA
>NZ_JBLROA010000036.1:0-59265 GCF_047921505.1 Micromonospora sp. SL1-18
CAGAGCCTGCGAAGTCCACTCAGCACCCTCTCCAGCAGTTCAGTGCCCACCGCGTCGTCGGAGTCGTCCAAAATGGTTGGCTCGTGGACCGCGACCAGGCCGTCCGTCGCCATGTCGGCGATGAGCACCCGGGCCACGCCGAGCGGCAGCTGCATCCGCGCCGCGATCTCGGCGAGCGACTGCACACGTCCGTCACACAGCGCGGCGATGTACTGGTGCTCGCGGCTCTGGCCGCCATTGCCACTGGCAATGGCCCGGCCGCGCACCGTCGTCTCGACGAGCGCCTCCAGGGCGATCTCGAGCCGGGGGCGGGTACGACCGCGGGTCACGGCGTATGGCCGGACCAACGCGCCAGTCGGCTCGTCACGATCGACCATGTCGCCGCTCACCTCCTTCGTACCCGGTACCGGCTCTTCCCGGTGACACCCATCGTTGTCTTAGTTGTTGCCGCTCCTGACCCACCGGTCAGCGCGTCGATCAGCCCATCATCCCGGCAGTCGTACGCGGCTGCGGCGTCAGGGCGTCGCCCACCCGGTCGACGAGCAACGCCATCTCGTAACCGACCTGGCCGACATCGCAGCTGCGCGCGGCGAGGACCGCGAACGACGAACCGTCCGAAATGGACATCAGGAAAAGGAAACCGTTGTCCATCTCGACCACGGTCTGCAGCACCGCCCCGCCCTCGAAGCAACGGGCCGCGCCCTGGGTCAGGCTGACCAGGCCGGACGCGATTGCCGCGAGCTGGTCCGCGCGGTCCCGCGGAAGGTCACGGGACGAAGCGAGGAGCAGGCCGTCGGCGGAGACCGCGACCGCGTGCGCCACACCGGGTACCCGGTCGGCGAAGTTGGCTAGCAGCCATCCGAGATCCTGCGTAGTAGTCATCCTTGTTGCTCCTTCTGCCCGCTCCCGGTCACCGGGCCCGAGCCAGACTGCGAGGACTGCGGCCCACCCGGAGTGTCCTCCGGGCCGGCCGGGTTGCTGTCGGACGGGAGGTCACGGCCCCGCTGCACTCCCCGATGGTAGGCCGAGAGCAGACCCCGTACGCCTTCCGGCGTCCGGCGCTGCACCGACGTACTCGGCTTCTCGACGCCACCTGGGACGAGCTGCGCCATCGGTACCCGCTTGGGCAGACCCTTCTGGGTGGTCTCGGCAACCGGCACCTCGGTGGCCGCCGAGGCGGCCCGCCAGCCGTCGTCGGCTGCGGTCTGCCAGCCCGGGGACTGCTGCGGCACCTGCCGACTCGGCAGTGCCTCGGCGAAACCGGGGCGGGCGCCCCCGGTGGCCGGTCCGTTGTCGTGCGGCGCTCCGTCGGCCGTTGGAGTGTTTGCCATCGGCGTGTTACCTGTCGTCCCGGGTGTTCTCTGCTGGACGGCCCGGCCAGCGACGTCGACCTTGGCGAACTGCTGGGTCGGCGCACTGTTCGCCGCCGTGGCCGCCGCTCCGGCCGTCTCCTCCGGCCCCGGCCGCCGGGTGCGGAACCAGGCCGACTCGAGCTCGCGGAAGATCGGCAGCTCCATCGTCTCGTCCGCGTACCGCTGGCGGTTGGCCGCCTGCTGCGCGGGCGCCGGCCGGGGTACCGGCCGGCTGACGGCCGGCGGCATCTGCGGACGGGGGACCTGGGGTAGCTCGGTGGTCATGTCGAGGCCGGCGGCGAGTCGCTCCGGCACCGGCGGGGCAGCGGCCGGGTCGGACGCGGCGACCGGCGGCCAGGCCGGCGGCGCGCCGACGGTCGGCGTGGGGGTCGGCGGGGCCGGACGCGGCGACACCTGGCTGATCGGCGGCACGGAGACCGGCTGGCCCGAGACCGGCGAGGCCGAGACGGGCACGCCGGAGATCGGCGGCAGCGGCGGCCCGGAGACCGGCGGCAGCGGCGGGGCGGACGCTGGCGGCGGGCTGTACGGCCATGCCTCGGGGCTGCTCGGCAACTGCCGCGGGATGGGCGGCTGCTGACCGGTGTGGGTCGGGTCGCCCTCGGCCGGGCTGCGCCGGTGCGGCAGCGGATCGACCGGCTGGCCGTTGGGGGTCCGCGGGGTGAAGGCCTCGCCGCCGGCGAGCCCGGTGGCACCGGTGAGGTCGGACCATGCCGGCATCGACCGAGTCCCGCCGGGCATGGCCGGGGCGCCGGAGCCGTTGGGCGGCGCCGGATCGAAGGGCCGGCCGCCGAGCGTCACCTGGTTGCCGGATGCGCCGGGGCGCGGGGCCGGCGGGGTGCTCGGCCCGCTGCCGAAGGCGGCCAGGGCACCGAACGCGGGGGCCGGAGCGCCCTGCTGCGGACCGCTCGGCTGCGGGCCGGCCGGGAGCGCCGGCTGGCCCCGGCCGGAGAGGGCACGCGGCACCAGGACCGTGGTGGGCAGGGTGACGTCCGCGACCATGCCCCGGTCGGCACCGGGCCGGAGCTCGACCTTGACGCCGTGCCGGGACGCCAGTCGTGCCACCACGACCAGGCCCATCATCCGGGATACCGCGACGTCCACCTGCGGCGGAGTGGCGAGTCGCTCGTTCAGCTCCTGCAACTGCTCGGGGCCGATGCCGATGCCCCGGTCCTCGACGTAGAGCGAGGCGCGGTCGCCCACCCGCCGAGCCTCCACCATGACGTGCGAGTCGGGCGGGGAGAAGGCCGTGGCGTTGTCGAACAGCTCGGCGACCAGGTGCACCATGTCGTTGACCGCGTGCGATGCGACCTCGATGTCCCGGTCGATCACGCCGAACTCGATCCGCGTGTAGTGCTCGACCTCGGACTGGGCGGCGCGGAGCACGTCGATGAGGGCGGCCGGCTCGCGCTGCACGCGGGTGGAGTCCGCGCCGGCGAGGACCAGCAGGTTCTCGTCGTTGCGGCGCATCCGGGTGGCCAGGTGGTCGAGCTGGAACAGCTCGGCCAGCCGGTCCGGGTCCTCCTCGCCGCGCTCCAGCCGGTCGAGGTGGCCGATCAACCGGTCGACCAGGATCTGGGACCGGCGGGCCAGGTTGACGAACATCGTCGCGACGGACGCCCGGAGGGCGGCCTGCTCGGCGGCGGTCCGGACGGCCTCCAGGTGGACGGCGTTGAACGCCTCGGTCACCTGGCCGAACTCGTCCTTGCTTCGGACCGGCAGCGGCTCGGCGATCTGGTTGGCCAGCTGCACCGGGGAGAGCTGGCCGGTGACCTGCGGGTCCCGCAGGCGGGCCACCGCATGCGGGAGGCCGTACTGGGCCACCGACAGGGCGCCCTGCCGCAGCTCGCGCAGCGATCGCGCCATCGAGCGGGCGACCAGGTACGCGAAGACGATGGCCAGCACCAGCATGACGAGCAGCAGGCCGGTCTCCAGGAGCACCTGGCGCTGCGTGTCCGAGCGGAGCTGCTCGGCCTGCCGGACCACGTTGTCGTCGAGCTTCACCTCGACCGTCCGGATCAGCCGGCCGTTGGCCACCATGGCGGCGTCCCACTGGTCCGGCCCGAACGGCACGACCAGTTTGTCGTCGCGGCTGTGGCTGTCGTTGACGAGGGAAATGTACTTGGTCGCCTCGCGCAGGTCGGACCCGGAGACGGTCTGGTCGTAGAACTCGGAATCGTCCTGGGTGGCGACCGCCCTGAAGTTCTGCAACGCCTGCGCCTGACCGGTGCCGCTGGCGATGAACTGCTCCCGCAGCATCGGGGGGAGGCTCTTGTTCACCAGGGCCTGGTGGACGACCACCCGGCGCTGGGACAGGTATTCCCGCTGCCGGGCGACCGCGGCGGCGGCGCGCATGTGGTCGCTCAGGTCGTTGTCACCGGCCAACTGGGTGGCCGAGTCACGGATCGCGAGCAGGTCGTTGATCAGGACCTCGTACGACTTCTCCGCGGCGTCGATGGTCAGCTTGCCGTTGTAGACCTGGCTGCGGGTGGCCGGAAGGTCGGCGAGGCTCCCGTCGATCCGGACGAGCAGTGCCTCGAAGGTCTTCGGCAGGTTGTCGATCGCGCCCCGCTGCCGGGAGTAGGGCCCCTTGCGTTGGTCGACCCGGGAGTTGGCCCGGTTGTAGGCCTCCTGGTACTGGGCCCTGGTCTGAACCTGGTTCGAGCCGAGGAAGAGCACGGCGGAGACCCGCTCGTCCTGCAGGGTGTCGACCAGGTCACCCGAGTAGCCGATCAGGTTGGCCAGGTCACCGGCCCGGTTGGCAGCATTGAGCGTGCCCAGGTGGCCGACCAGGCTGTTGGTGCCCACCAGGATCGTGGCGATAGTCGGCACGATCATGATCAGACCGAGCTTGGACCAGATCGGCATGTCGCGGAGCCGGCTCGCCGGCCGGCGTAGACGCGACAGGAAGGAGCCCGCCGTCTTTGGTCGTTTGCTCACGTCACCGCCCTCGCATTACCGCGTCCGAACGTCACCCGTGGGCAACGCCGAGCGACCGACCCGGCGGGTCGGACCTCCGAGATTCCATCACGCCGCTCCCCAAAGAGAAAGCCCAGGTTGTCCCTCGCCGGAGGTGTGATGAGATGTTGATGCAATTTGATAGCAATCCGTCTGGCCGGAGTTACTCACAGTAATGGAATACCCTCACCGCGTCGTCCTCCTCGCCGGCCCCTCCGGCTCAGGAAAGTCGTACATCGCGCAGCGAACCGGACTTCCCGTGCTCTGCTTGGACGACTTCTACAAGGACGGCGACGACCCTACGTTGCCGCGCCCGAACGGACAGGTGGACTGGGAGTCGCCGTCGTCCTGGGATGCGGGCGCGGCGGTGGACACCATTGCCCGACTGGCCCAGGACGGCAAGGCCGAAGTGCCGGTTTATGCGATCGGCGCGGACCGGAAGGTGACGACCCGGCCATTCGACGTCGCCGGATCGCCACTGTTCGTCGCCGAAGGGATCTTTGCCGCCGAGATCGTCGAGGAGTGCCGCCGCCGCGGCCTGCTCGCCGGGGCGTACGCGTTGCGCCGGCCGCGCGGGGCGACCTTCGTCCGCCGGCTCGCCCGCGACCTGTCCGAGCAGCGCAAGGCGCCCCGGGTGCTGATCCGGCGCGGGATCACGCTGCTGCGCACCGAGCCGGCAGTGCTGCGCCGGCAGACCGGGCTCGGCGCAGAGGCGGCGCGGGCCCGGGAGGTGCTGCGCCGGGTGGCCGGCCTGCTCGCCGGCCACCCGCACGCGCACCCGTGATCAGCCGATCAGCTTGGCGTACGCCGGCTTGATCACCTCGTCGATGATCTTCAGTCGTTCGTCGAACGGGATGAACGCGCTCTTCATCGCGTTGATGGTGAACCACTGGAGTTCCTTCCAGCCGTAGCCGAAGGCCTCCACCAGCAGCGCCATCTCCCGCGACATCGAGGTGCCGCTCATCAGCCGGTTGTCGGTGTTGACGGTCACCCGGAAGCGCAGATCGCGCAGCAGCCCGATGGGGTGCTCGGCGATCGACGGCGCCGCCCCGGTCTGCACGTTCGACGACGGGCACAGCTCCAGCGGGATCCGCTTGTCCCGGACGTACGCGGCCAGCCGGCCCAGCACCGGCGGCGGACCCGGGGTGATGTCGTCGACGATCCGCACGCCGTGGCCGAGCCGGTCCGCGCCGCACCACTGGATGGCCTGCCAGATCGACGGCAACCCGAACGCCTCGCCGGCATGGATGGTGAAGTGGAAATTCTCCCGCTGGAGGTACTCGAAGGCGTCCAGGTGCCGGGTCGGCGGGAAGCCCGCCTCGGCGCCGGCGATGTCGAAGCCGACCACCCCGGTGTCCCGGTGCCGGACGGCCAGCTCGGCGATCTCCTGCGAGCGGGCCGCGTGCCGCATCGCGGTGAGCAGCGTGCCGACCCGGATCGGGGTGCCCGCCTCGGCGGCCAGGGCGCTGCCCTCCGCGAAGCCGGCCACCACGGACTCGACCACCTCGTCGAGGGTCAGATTCTGCTCCAGGTGCTGCTCGGGGGCGAACCGGACCTCCGCGTAGACCACGCCGTCGGCGGCCAGGTCGAGGGCGCACTCGCGGGCGACCCGGCGCAGCGCGGGTGCGGTCTGCATGACCGCCACGGTGTGCGCGAACGTCTCCAGGTAGCGCTCCAGCGAGCCCGAGTTCGCCGACTCGACGAACCAGCGGCCGAGCGACTCCGGGTCGGTGGCGGGCAGCTCGTGGCCGACCTCGGCGGCCAGCTCGACGATCGTCGCAGGCCGCAGACCCCCGTCGAGGTGATCGTGCAGCAGCGCCTTCGGGACCTTGACGATGTCCTCGTACCGGATTGCGACCATGCTCAGACACTATCCACCGGCGACCCCGACACGGGACCGGCCCCGAGCAGGGGTCGGACCACCCGAGCCGGCAAACTGATGGCCATGCCATCGACCGTAGGGCCGCCGGAGGTCTGACGTGGACGCCCGGATCCTCGACCGGCTGCGCTGCCCGGTCTGCGCCGAGCCGCTGGCCGAGACCACCGCCGGCACCGCCCGCGCGCTGCGCTGCCCGCGCCGGCACAGCTTCGACATCGCCCGCCAGGGCTACGTCAACCTGCTCGCCGGCCGCGCCCCGCACACCGGGGACAGCGCCGAGATGGTCGCCGCCCGCGCCGACTTCCTCGCCGCCGGCCACTACGACACCGTCGCCGGCGCGCTCACCGCCACCGCCACCGAGGTGGTCGACCGGGTACGCGGCACCGCACACCCCGCCCGCCCGGCGGCCACGGACGCGACGCAGGGGAGGGCAGCGGCTGCGTACCCCCTGGTGGTGGACGCCGGGGCCGGGACCGGCTGGTACCTCGCGGCGGTGCTGGCGGCGCTGCCGGACGCCGTCGGCCTGGCCCTGGACGTGGCCAAGCCGGCGCTGCGCCGGGCGGCCCGGGCGCACCCGCGCGCGGCGGCGGCGCTCGCCGACACCTGGCAGCGGCTGCCGCTGGCCGACCGCTCCGCCGCCCTGCTGCTGAACGTCTTCGCGCCGCGCAACGGGCCGGAGTTCCACCGGGTGCTCGACCCGACCGGCGCGTTGCTGGTGGTCACCCCGGCCGCGGACCACCTCGCCGAGCTGATCGACGCGCTCGACCTGCTAAGGGTGGATCCGGCCAAGGCGGACCGGGTCGCCGGCAGCCTGGGCGCGCACTTCACGGAGGAGTCGGCCACCGAGCACCGGGCCCGGCTGGCCCTGCGCCGCGCCGAGGTGGCCACCCTGGTCGGGATGGGGCCGAGCGCCTGGCACACCGACCCGGCCCGGCTCGCCGAGCGGATCGCCGCGCTGCCCGAGCCGGTGTCGGTGACCCTCGCCGTCCGGCTCGGCGTACACCGGCCGCGGTGACGCGCCCCGGACGCCGGCGGCGACCCTCTCAGGTGGAGAGGTCGACCTCTTCCCAGCCCGGCGGCTCGTCGTGGTACGGCCCGCGCAGCACCACCGCCCACTCCAGCGCCCACCGGCGCTGCCCGATCGCGTTGGCGTCCACCAGCCCGGGCAGCGCCCGGCCGGTGTGCTCCGACTCCAGATAGGCCCAGTCCAGGCAGTAGTGCAGGTCGAGCAGGGCGGCCGTGTCGGCCGGATGCTGCGGCGCGGCCAGGATCCGGGCCCGCCACTGCGGAAAGGTCTCCCCGCCGACGAGGTTCGGCATCCGCTCGACCAGCCGCGGGTCGACCGGCACCGTCGGGTCCAGTTCCTTGGCCAGCCCCAGTACCCAGGCCAGCGAGAAGAGCGCGTCGTGGTGCAGCACGAACGAGCGGTGGTCGCCCTTGCCGCCCACGACGAACTGCCACTCCGGCGGGGTCACCGTGTCGACCAGGTGCGAATCCTGCAGCCAGCCCATCGCCGCCTGCGCGGGCATCCCGAAGCAACGGGCCAGGATCACGTGCAGCACCGCGATCCGCGCCTCGATCTCGGCGGTGGGACGCAGCTCGAGCTCGTCCCCCGGCTCCCACACCAGCGGGAACTGCGGCGGCGGCTGTGGAAGGCCCAGCCGGGACAGCTCGTCGAGGCTCGCCTCACGGACGGCCCGCGGATCGGGGGCGGGTACACGCACTGCTCAGTTCCCTGTCTGCTCGCATCGGCTCATCGCCGATCAAATCCCCTGGCCAGGCAGGATAGCGACTGGACGGTGCCCGCACCACGGCCCAAGCGGCGACCGACCGATCAGCCGATCCGGTCGATCACCAGCGGCGCCGCGGCCGGCGCGGCCGGCGCGATCCGGACCGCCCGCTGCGCCTCGGCCAGCGCGGCCGGGATCCGCTCCGCGTGCTCGGCGCGCAGTTCGTACAGGGGCTCGCCGGCGCGTACCGGATCGCCGGGGCGCTTGTGCAGCACCACGCCGGCCGGAATGCTCACCGGGTCCTCCTTGCGCGCCCGGCCGGCACCGAGCCGCCAGGCGGCCACCCCCATGGCGTACGCGTCGATCCCGGCGACGTAGCCGTCCTCGTCGGCGCGAACCACCTCGACCTCGTCGGCCGTCGGCATCGGCGCGTCCGGGTCGCCGCCCTGCGCCCGGATCATCGTCCGCCAGGCGTCCATCGCCCGGCCGTCGCGCAGCGCCGCCTCCGGGTCGGCGTCCGGCAGGCCGGCCGCGTCGAGCATCTCCCGGGCCAGCGCCAGGGTCAGCTCCACCACGTCGGCCGGACCGCCGGCGGCGAGCACCTCGACCGACTCGGTCACCTCGACGGCGTTGCCGATCGCCAGGCCGAGCGGGGTGGACATGTCGGTGAGCAGGGCGACCGTCCGCACCCCGTGCGCCTTGCCCAGCTCGACCATGGTCCGGGCCAGCTCGCGGGCGTCGTCGGCGGTCTTCATGAACGCGCCCGAGCCCACCTTCACGTCGAGCACCAGCGCGCCGGTCCCCTCGGCGATCTTCTTGCTCATGATCGAGCTGGCGATCAGCGGGATCGCCTCCACCGTGGCGGTGACGTCGCGCAGCGCGTACAGCTTGCGGTCGGCCGGGGCCAGCCCGTCGCCGGCCGCGCAGATCACGGCGCCGACGTCGCGGAGCTGGGTGATGAACTCCGCGTTGGTCAGCGCGGCCCGCCAGCCGGGGATCGACTCCAGCTTGTCCAGCGTGCCGCCGGTGTGGCCGAGTCCCCGGCCGCTCAGCTGCGGCACCGCCGCACCGCAGGCGGCGACGAGCGGGGTGAGTGGCAGGGTGATCTTGTCGCCGACGCCGCCGGTGGAGTGCTTGTCCGCGGTCGGCCGGGTCACCGGCGAGAGGTCCAACCGCTCGCCACTGGCGATCATCGCGGCGGTCCACCGGGCGATCTCCGGCCCGGTCATGCCACGCAGCAGGATCGCCATGGCCAGCGCCGACATCTGCTCGTCGGCCACCAGCCCCTTGGTGTACGCGTCGACGACCCAGTCGATCTGCCCGTCGCTCAGCACACCCCCGTCCCGCTTGGCCCGGATGACATCAACCGCCGTAAAAGCACTCATCAGTTGTTCCTTCTCCAAACTCAAGCGCCGGCCCAGCGAACCGGGATTTCCAGAGGCGGCTCGCCCTCGCCGGCCCAGAAGATCGTGCCCGACGCGTCCACCACGACGACGCGCGGCGTCCGGGCCAGCCCCCAGGTGATCGCCTCGGCCGGGTCGTCCCAGGTCGGGCCCTCCTCCAGCACGCCGGTCTCGGCGCCCTCGGTGTCCCCGGCCGACCGCTCCCAGTACGCCGTCCAGACCTGCTGCCCGGCGGAGAGGTCCGGGTGCACGAAGACGGTGCCCCGCCCCCGCCAGGCGGCGAGCCGGTCCGGCACCACCGGCACCGGGTGCTCGCCGATCACCGCGTCGAGGTCGGCCACGTCGAAGGCGTGCGGCAGCAGCTCGGCCATCCGCAGCGGGCCGCCGCTGGCCTCGATCAGGCACTCCGGGCCGCCCTGCTCCCACAGCAGCTGGCGGCACCGGCCGCAGGGCATCAGCGGCTCACCGGTGGCGTCGACGCAGGAGAGGGCGACGATCCGGCCACCGCCGGTGGCGTGCAGCGAGGAGACCACCCCGCACTCGGCGCAGAGGACCACGCCGTACGCGGCGTTCTCCACGTTGCAGCCGACCACCACCCGGCCGTCGTCGACCAGGGCTGCCGCCCCGACCGGGAACTTCGAGTACGGCACGTACGCGTGCCGCATCACCTCGGTGGCGGCGGCCCGCAGCCGCTCCCAGTCGATCTCCATCACATCTCCCATTCTGCCCAAATCCCGCTGGTCAGGCCCGGCGCGGGGCGCGCACGGTGGTCGCGGCCACCCGAGCCCGGAGACGGGCGTGCCCGGCGGGGCGCCCCGCCGGGCACGCTGCGTCGCGGAACGGTCAGCCCTTGACGTACGGCTTGCCGTCGGCCGCCGGGGCCCGGACCCTGCCGACCAGCCCGGCCACGGCCAGGATCGTCGCCAGGTACGGCAGCATCGCCAGGAACTGGCTGGGGATGCTGCTGCCGATCGCGCCCAGGTACGTGGCGAGCTGGTCGGCGAAGCCGAAGAAGAGCGCCGCGAGCAGCGCCCCGGTGGGGCTCCACCGGCCGAAGATCAGCGCGGCGAGGGCGATGAAGCCCTTACCGCCGATCATGTTCTTGGTGAACGAGTACAGCGCCAGGGTGTACGAGGCACCGCCCACGCCGGCCACCAGCCCCGCCATGATCACGTTGCGGTAGCGCAGCCGCAGCACCTTCACGCCCAGGGTGTCCGCGGCGGTGGGGTGCTCCCCGACCGAGCGGGTCCGCAGCCCCCACCGGGTACGGAACAGCGCGATGTGGATCACCAGCACCAGCAGCAGCCCGAGGTAGAGGAAGATGTTGCCCCGGAACAGCGCCGGACCGATCAGCGGGATGTCCTTGAGCAGCGGGATCTCCCAGTTGCTGAACCGGGGGGCGCTGTTGTACTTCGTCGCGTCCGTCTGCATCAGCCGCTCGTAGAGGAAGCCGGTGACGCCGACCGCCAGCAGGTTGAGCACGATGCCCATGACCACCTGGTCAACCAGGTAGCGGATGGCGAACACGGCGAGCAGGAGCGAGATGAACGCACCGCCGATCGCGGCGGCGACCAGTCCCACCCAGACGTTGCCGGAGATGCTGCCGAACAGCGCGCCGGAGAACGCCCCCATCAGCAGTTGGCCCTCGATCGCCACGTTGACGACGCCGGACCGCTCGCAGAGCACGCCGGCCAGCGCGCCGAAGATCAGCGGCAGGGCCAGCAGGAAGGTGCCTCGGACGACGTTGACCAGCGGCATGAAGTTGCGACCGTCGGGTGCGGCGGAGACCTGCCAACAGAGGAAGCTCACCACGAAGGCGACCAGCCCGACGCCGAGCACCAGGGTGAACCAGCGCTTCGGCACCCCGGCGAGCAGGGCTGCGCCGGCCGCGGCGGCGATGATCCCGAACAGGATCGCACCGGTCGTGCCCTGGATCGCCAGGGCGGCACCACCCTCGGTCTCGCTGAGCGTGAACCGGGCCTCCTGGCCGGTGGCGAGCGCCCCGAAGAGCACCGCCGCGAGCGCGCCGAGCGCGAGCAGGACCAGTCCGATCTTGCGGGTACGCGTCCAGAAACCCTCGTCGACCGTGGTGACGGCGACCTCGGGAACAGTCATGGTGGACATGCCTCACCAGCCCTTCGCGAGGCTCGTCTGCAGCCGGGCCGCGCGGGCCGCCCGAAGCTGGAAGATCGCCTTCACCAGGGCCGGCGCGGCGATGAAGATGACGATGAGCGCCTGGAGCACGGTGACCAGCTCCAGGGAGATCCCTGAGTACGACTGCATCCGGTTGCCGCCGGCCTGCAGCGCGCCGAAGAGCAGCGCGGCCATCAGCACGCCCCACGGCTTCACCCGGCCGAGCAGCGCGACCAGGATGCCGTCGAAGCCGATCTGCGCGACCACCTGCGGGGTGAGCGCGTCCGCGGTCGAGCCGAGCACCATGTTCGAGCCACCGAGGCCGGACAGCACGCCGGCGATCACCATGACCAGCACGTACGTCTTCGTGACGCTGATGCCCGCGGTGCGCGCGGCGTCCGGGTTGGCGCCGACCGCGCGCAGCTCGAAGCCGAGCGTCGAGCGGTTGAGCAGCCAGGCCACGAACCAGGTGGCCAGCACCGCGAGCAGGATGCCGGCGTGCACCCGCAGGTTGTCGCCGAGCAGCCGGGGCAGCTGGGCGGAGGCCTCGACCGGCTTGCTGATCGCGTCGGAGCGCCTCGGGTTCTGCACCCATTCCTGGATGATGATCCAGGACAGGAAGTAGACCGCGACGTAGTTGAGCATGATCGTGTTGATCACCTCGTGGGCACCGGTCCGCGCCTTGAGGATGCCCGGGATGAAGCCCCAGATGGCACCGCCGGCCGCGCCGGCGATCAGCGCGACGACCAGGTGCACGCCCGGCGGCAGCGGCAGCGCGAAGCCCGCCACGGCGGCCAGGATGACGCCGATGGTCGCCTGGCCCTGGGCGCCGATGTTGAACAGACCGCCGCGGAAGGCGAGCGCCACCGCCAGGCCGGTGAAGACCAGGGGCGCGGTGTAGGTGAGCGTCTCCGAGATCGGGCTCAGCGCGGCGGTGAAGCCGGTCGCGTCCGGGTCGAAGATGGCGCCCTTGAACAGGTTCGCGTACGCCTCGCTGACCACGGCCCAGCTCGAGTTGAGCGCGTCCGACGGCCGGGCGGTGATGTAGCCGTAGGTGGACAGCACGTCCGGGTCGGAGATGATGATCAGCACCGCGCCGACCAGCATCGCCAGCAGTACGGCCAGCACGGTCACGGTGACCGTGTTCGCCGCCCAGAGGTTGTCCAGGAACAGCCGGCCCAGCGAGGGGCGGGGCTCGGCGGCGGGCTCCTTGGTCGCGGTGGCGGTCGCCGTGCGCTCGTGGTCGCCGGCGCGCGGGGTCGGGACCGCCCGCTCTTCCTGCGTCTCGGTCGCCAACTCCTGGTCCGGAGAGCCCGACATGGAATTCGGGTTGCTCATGCCTTTTCCTCGTTGCCAGGGCCATCGGGGGTCGCCGTGGCGGTGTCCGGGGTGATGCCGGCCATCAGCAGGCCGATCTCCTCACGCGGGGTGTCCGGGCCGACCACGCCGATGATCCGGCCGCGGTACATCACCGCGATCCGGTCGGCCAGGCCGATCACCTCGTCCAGCTCGCTGGAGACCACCATGACGGCGGTGCCGATGTCCCGCTCGCGGATGACCCGGCTGTGGATGAACTCGATCGAGCCGACGTCGACGCCCCGGGTGGGCTGCGCGGCGATGAAGAGCTTCAGCGGCCGGGACAGCTCCCGGGCCACGATCACCTTCTGCTGGTTACCACCGGAGAGGGTGCCCACCGGTGCGTCCGCCGAGGAGGTACGGACGTCGAACTGCTCGATCCGCTCCTTCGCCGACTTCGCGATGGCGTCCGGCTTGAGTGACAGGCCCTTGCCGAAGGGCGGCTGGTCGTAGATGTCCAGCACCAGGTTCTCGGCGACGGAGAACTCCTTGACCAGGCCGTCGACGCTGCGGTCCTCCGGCACGTAGCCGACGCCGGCGCGGAGCACCTTCTTGGTCGGCCAGCCGTGCACGCCCTCGCCGGCGAGCGTGACGGTGCCGGCGAGCGCGGGCCGCAGGCCCATGATCGCCTCGATCAGCTCGGTCTGGCCGTTGCCCTGCACGCCCGCGATGCCGAGCACCTCACCGGCGTGCACGGTCAGGTCGACGCCGTCGACCGCGCGGATCTGCCGGTCGTCGTCGACGACCAGGCCGGCCACCTCGAGGATCGGCTTGCCGGGGTTGGCCGGCTGCTTGTCGACGGTCAGCCGGACGCTGCGGCCCACCATCAGCGCGGCCAGCTCGTCCCGGCTGGCGCTCGGCGAGGCGGTGCCGATCGTCTTGCCGCGCCGGATCACCGTGATCCGGTCCGCGATGGCCTTCACCTCGCCCAGCTTGTGGGTGATGAAGACGATCGACTTGCCGGCCTCCTTGAGCGACCGCATGACCGTGAGCAGTTCCTCGGTCTCCTGCGGGGTGAGCACCGCGGTGGGCTCGTCGAGGATCAGCAGGTCGACGTCGCGGGTGAGCGCCTTGACGATCTCCACCCGCTGCTGGATGCCGACCGGCAGGTCCTCGATCACCGCGTCGGGGTCGACCCGGAGGTTGTACCGCTCGGAGACCTCGGCGACCTCGCGCCGGGCGCGCCGGCGGTCGAGGAAGCCGGAGAGGCCGCCCTTGACGTGCTCGGCGCCGAGCATGACGTTCTCGGCCACGGTGAACACCGGCACCAGCATGAAGTGCTGGTGCACCATGCCGATCCCGGCCGCGATGGCGTCCGACGGGCCCTTCAGCTTCAGCGGCTCTCCGTTGACCAGGATCTCGCCCTCGTCCGGCTGGTAGAGCCCGTAGAGCACGTTCATCAGGGTCGACTTGCCGGCGCCGTTCTCGCCGAGCAGGGCGTGGATCTCTCCAGGCTCCACCGTCAGATCGATGTGGTCGTTGGCGACCAGATCACCGAACCGCTTGGTGATGCCGCGCAGTTCGAGTCTCAGCGCAACCTCCGGGAGTGCGAGCGATGGTGCAGCGTAGCTGCTGCCGCGCCGGCCATCGAGCCGGATCGGTTCTTGTGGGTAAGGGGACCGGCCGCCCCGGTGCCGCGGGTCTCTGCCCGCGTACGTCGAGGCGGCCGGTCGTCGTGCCTGGTGCCCGCCGGCCGCGCGGCCGATGATCTCCGCGGCGGCTGGCGGATCGGTCACTCCGTGGTCGGCTGGGCCTTGGAGGTGACCTTGATGGTGCCGGCGGCGATGTCCGCCTTGATCTTGTCGAGCTCGGCCTTCAGGTCCGCCGGGACCTTGCTGTCGAACTCGTGGTACGGGGCGAGCGACACGCCGTTGTTGGCCAGGGTGCCGACGAAGCCCGGCTTGGCCTCAAGCTTCTCGCCGCTGGCGGCCTTGAGCACGGCGTCCTTCACGGCGTCCGGGATGTTCTTGACGACCGTGGTCATCAGCGCCGGGCAGTTCGGGGTGCTCTCGCAGCCGTCGACGTCGACCCAGATGACCGAGTACTTGCCACCGGAGGCCTGGGCGGCGGCGGTGGTGCCGAGGCCGGAGCCACCGGCGACCGGCATGATGATGTCCGCGCCCTGGGCGACCAGCGTGTCAGAGACCTTCTTGCCCTCGTCCTGCTTGACGAAGTCGTTGGTGAAGGAGCCCTTCTGGGTGGCCTTGTTCCAGCCGAGGACCTGGACGTTCTTGCCCTTGGCCTGGTTGTAGTACGCCACGCCGTCGGCGAAGCCGTCCATGAAGATGGTCACCGGCGCGATCGGCAGACCGCCGTAGGTGCCGACCTTGCCGGTCTTGGTCATGCCCGCGGCCAGGTAACCGGCCTGGAAGGCGGCCTGCGCGGTGTCGAACTGCATCGGGTAGACGTTGTCCACACCCGGGTTGGCGTCCACGATGCCGAACTGCTGGTTCGGGTTCGCCGCAGCGGCCTTCTTGGTCGCGTCCATCATCAGGCCACCGACGGCGAGGATGAAGTCGCACTTCTGGTTGACGAACCCGGTCAGGTTGACCTCGTAGTCCGCCTCGGCCTTCGACTGGACGTTCTTGGTGACGATGTTGTCGTTCTCCTTCTTCGCCTCCTCAAGGCCCTTCCAGGCGGAGGTGTTGAAGGACTTGTCGTCGATGCCGCCGACGTCGGTCACCATGCAGGCGGTGTACTTCTTGCCGCCGGTAGCACCGGCGTTGTTGTCCTTGGGGGCCTCACCACATGCGGCGGCACCAAGCACGAGGCCACCCGCCACGAAGGCGGAGGCGACCGTCCGCATCCCACGCACAGAGCGCAAGACGTCTCCTTCCCATTGCACACCGCGTCGTGCGCGGTGGCAGCCCTTGCGCCGGCCTGCGGTGTGCCGCCGGCGTCCCAGTTACGGACGGGAGCGTACGCCCGCGCCCACCCACCGGCCGACAATCGTGCACGACTGTTGAACGTCCGTTACCCCTACGTAACCCGGGCGTGCGGGAAATCACTTTTACGGCCGATAGGCTTCCGACAGGGTGTCCTGAAAGTCCGTTTCCCGCCCCGTTTCCGCTGCCCGCGGGGCTACCGCCAGAAGACCGCCACCGCCGCGTTGACCAGGGTCAACCCGATGATGGCGAGGAAGTGACCACGGTTGACCGACTCCCGCTTACGGGAGAAGAAGACCATGACGAAGATCAGCAGCGCGAGCACCAACTTGGTAACAAGTTTTGCCGGTGCCGGCTCGTGCCCGTCGCGCAGCGGCGCGGCCAGACCGATCCCGGTCAGCAGCCCGATCACCGAGCCCCAGAGCATGGCCGCGTTGATCCGCAACCGGCCGCTGACGTACTGGGCGATCGAGCCGCCGAGCAGCATCGCGAACCCGATCAGATGAACGTAGAGGAGTACCAGGCGAAGAGCTTCCACATCGCCTATCCTCCCTCATCAACGACGGCCTGTAGTAGCCGGCCGCTGAGCTGCCGTCATATCGTGATCTCGGCGGATCGACCCGGGTCACACAAGGGCGTCACGGAGCACGGCCACCCTCCCGCCCAGGCGGGAGGTCCGACGTACGTTCGGGCCCCTCCTTACATCCGCCAGAGCTGGAAGGTGGGGCCGTCGGCGGGGAGGGTCACCGTGCCGTCGGGGGCGGGGCGGAGGGCCGGGGCGCCGCCGTACACGTTCTCGCCGGCGGGGAGGCCGGCGAGGCGGACCGGAGTGCCGGGCGCGCGACGGGCCAGCACCAGCACCGTGCCGGTCGGCGCCTCGCGCAGGAAGACCAGGGTGTCCGCGTCCGCGTACAGCCAGCGCAGGCCGCCGTGCCGCAGCGCCGGCTCGCCGCGGCGCAGCGCCAGCAGCGACCGGTACGCGTCGAACGTGCGCCGGTCCCAGCGCTCCGGCCGGTGCCACGGCATCGGGGTACGCGAGCCCTCGCCGTTCGTGCCGGTCAGCCCCAGCTCGTCACCGGCGAAGATCACCGGGGTGCCCGGCATGGTGGCGAGCAGACCGGCGGCCACCTCCTGCCGGGCCGCGTCGCCGACCACGGTCCGGATCCGGGCCGAGTCGTGCGAGCCGAGCAGCTGCCACGAGTGCACGTACGACCGCCAGGAGATCAGCGACCGGTAGGTGTTCATGGTGGCGAGCGCCGCGTACGCGTCCCGCCGGCGTACCCCGCCCGGGGTGCCGAGGAAGTTGGGCAGTGGCTCGTCGCCGTGGCGCAGCCAGGACCAGACCGGGTCGGTGAAGCCCACGTAGTTCATCGTGCCGTGCCAGCCGTCCCGGTCCAGGTCGCCGGTGTGGTCGTGACCGTGCTCGGCGAGCAGCAGCGCGTCGGCGCGGGTCTCAGCCACCACCCGGCGCAGCAGGCGCGCCACCTCATGGGTGTACGCGTCGGCGCCCCGCCGGCCGGTCATGTTCGCCACGTCCACCCGCCAGCCGTCCAGCGCGTACGGCGGCCGCAGCCAGCGGCGCAGCAGCGAGTCCTCGGCGGTGGCGAAGCGCCGGCGCAACTCGGCGCTGCCCCAGTTGAGCTTCGGCAGCGACTTGACCCCGTTCCACGACTCGTAGTCTCCGGTCGCCTCGTCGACGTAGTACAGCTCCCGCTCCGGTGCGTGGACGTCGGAGGCGGCGGCGGTGAACCACCGGTGGGCGTCGCCGGTGTGGTTGCTGGTGATGTCGCCGAGCAGCCGCCAACCCCGGACGTGCACCGCGTCGGCCAGCCGGGACAGGGCGGCGTCCCCGCCGAGCAGCGGGTCGACGGTGTCGAAGCTGGACGCGTCGTACCGGTGGTTGGAGCGGGCCGGGAAGACCGGGGTTAGGTAGACGGTGTTGACCCCGAGCCGGTCCAGGTGGTCCAGGTGCTCGGTGACGCCGTCCAGGTCGCCGCCGTAGAACTGGTACGGCGTCTCCGGGCCGCGCCCGATGACGGGCGTGTCCCAGTCGCAGGGGATGGCCCAGTCCGGCACGGTCCGGCCGTCGGCGGCGGCGGCGGAGCGGGCGAACCGGTCCGGGAAGATCTGGTAGATGACCGCGTCCCGGGCCCAGGCCGGCGGCGGGGCGTAGCTGACCAGCTTGAAGTCGCCGTTGTCGGGCACGTCGTGGTCGACCAGGCCGGCGGCGTTGAGCCAGCGGTAGCCCCGGGAACCTTCGAGCAGGAAACGGTAGTTGCTGACCGGGTTGCGCACCTCCACCTCGGCCCGCCACCACACGTCACCACCCTCGGTACGGTCGACCACGGCCTCGGCGAAGCGCGGCTCACTGTCGCCGGTGGTGCGCACGTGCACCTGGCGTACGTCGACGCCGGCCGGCACCCGGACGAAGACCGGGACCCGCTGCCCGAGCGCGGGCTCCTGCTCGGGCACGTAGGTGGCGGACCCGTCGTGGTGCGGCTGCGGCATGGTCATCCCTTGACGGCTCCGGCGGTGAGGCCGGAGACGATGTACCGCTGGAGGTACTGGAACACCAGCACCGTGGGGATCGCGGTGAGCAGGGTCGCCGCCGCGAAGATGCCGAAGTTGACGTTGCGCTCGTTGCCCTGGAGCATGCCGTACATCCCGACGGCGAGGGTCTTCGAGTTCGTGCTGGTCAGGAACACGTTCGCCATCAGGAACTCGTTGATCGCGCTGATGAACGCCAGCAGGCCCGTCACCGCCAGGATCGGCGCCACCAGCGGCAGCATGATCCGGAAGAACACCTGGGCGTGGCTGGCACCGTCCATGGTGGCCGACTCGTCCAGTTCCCGGGGAAGCGTGTCGAAGAAGCCCTTCGTCAGCCAGGTGTTCACGCCCAGCGCGCCCCCCATGTAGAGCAGCAACAGGCCCCACGGGGTGTTGAAACCGATCCCGGGCCACAACTCGGTGATCGTGCCGAAGATCAGGAAGATCGCCACGATCGCCAGGAACTGCGGGAACATCTGGATCAGCAGCAGCGAGAGCAGCCCGACCCGCCGGCTCCGGAAACGCATCCGGGAGAAGGCGTACGCGGCCAGCGCGGAGAGGAAGACCGACGCGAAGGACGCGACCCCGGCGACCAGCAGCGAGTTGAGGAACCAGCGCGCGAACGCGGTGCGCTGGAACAACTCGCCGAAGTTGTCGAACGTCACCCCTCCGGTCGGCACCAGCTCGGTGGACGACAGCGTGCCCAGCGGGTTGAGCGCCGCGGAGAGCACGAACACGATCGGGAAGAGGCTGAACAGCACCCCGAGTACGCCGACGAGGTGCCGCCAGCCGACCTGGGCCAGCCAGCGGTTGCGCCGCCGCCGGGCGGCGACGGCCGGAGTCCCCGTGGCCGGGACGGTGGTGGACGTGGTCACGAGTACACCTCCTCCTGCTTACGGGTGCGCCGGAAGCTCACCGCGGACACCACCGCGACGATGGTGAAGATGAACAGCGAGATCGCCGCGGCGAACCCGAACTCCGCGCCCTGCGCGCCGAACGCCAACCGGTACGTGTACGTGATCAGCAGGTCGGTGGCGCCGTTCGTCGAGTTGTCCGCCGGGAACGGCGCGCCCTCGGTGGTCAGGTAGATCGCGTTGAAGTTGTTGAAGTTGTACGCGAACGACGAGATCAGCAGCGGGGAGAGGGCGACCAGCAGCAGCGGCAGGGTCACCGCGCGGAATGACTGCCATCCGGACGCGCCGTCGACCGCGGTCGCCTCCGTCAGCTCGCGGGGGATCGCCTGCAGCGCCCCGGTGGCGACCAGGAACATGTACGGGTAGCCGAGCCAGAGCTGCACCAGGATCACCGCGAAGCGGGCTGTCCAGTTCCCGCCGAACCAGTCGACGCCCAGCCCGAACAGGTTGTTGAGCAGGCCGAACTCGGTGTTGAACATGTCCCGCCAGACCATCAGCATCGCGAACGACGGCATGGCGTACGGCAGGATCAGCAGCACCCGGTAGAGGTTGGTGCCGCGTACCCGGGGTGAGTGCAGGGCCAGCGCGATGAACAGGCCGAGGATGAAGGTGCCGCCGGTGGAGCCGATCGCGAAGGCGAAGTTCCAGACCAGCGTGCCGAAGAACGGGCCGGAGATGTCGGGGTCGGTCAGCACCCGGGTGAAGTTCTTCAACCCCACGTTGACCTTCCAGCCCTGGGCCAGCCGCTCGCCGTCGGCGGCCACGAAGGAGCCGGTCGCCTCGTCGGCGGTCCAGGTCTTGCCCGTCTCGCTGTCCTTGACGCAGTCGCAGCCCGTGTCGTACGCCCGGACGGCCTTGCCCTCGTAGGCGCGGGACAGGCCGTTGGACCGGACCGCGCCGCCGGAGGTGGGCACGATCAGGTCGGTGATCTCCTTGCTTCGGACGCTGGCCTGGCCGAAGTTGAGCACCGTGTAGCCGTCGGCGGCGGTGACCTTGCCGGTCGGGCTGACGGTGACCTGGCCGGCGTCGAGCTTGCGCAGCCCGGCCGCGTCACCGACCGAGGCCTCCCTGGTCTTCGGGTCGGTCAGCAGGAAGACCAGCGGGTCGGTGGCCGGGTCGCCCTTGGTGGCGATGGAGAGGGAGTACTCGGTAGAACCGGGAACCTGCTGCACCGAGGCGGTCTGGATGGCGACGATCGCGTCGTCCTTGCTGCCGCGGTGGCCGTCGCCGAAGTTCGTGAACGCGGTGCTCGCGGTGTAGAGCACCGGAAAGACCTGGAAGGCGATCAGGAAGAGCGTGCCGGGGACCAGGTACTTGGCCGGGATGTGCCGGCGGCCGAGGTAGAGGTAGAACAGACCTGCGGTGGTGGCCGCCAGGATCGCCAGCCCGATCCAGTGCTCGGCCTCGATGAGCGGGAACGCCGCCCAGATCGCGATCCCGGCCACCAGGCCGAGCAGGACCACCTTGACGAGCAGGCCGGTCGCGGTGATCGGCGCGTGGTTCCGCGCGGTGCGGGAGCGCGGGAGCCCGCGGCGAACGGGCTCCCGGCCCGGAGCCTGCGTGGCAGGCTCCGGGCCGGACAGCGACGTGCTCATTACTTGATCTGACCCGCGATGGTCTTGCCGGCGGCGGTGACCGTCGTGGCCGGGTCGGCGCCACCGATGACGGCGGCCTCCGCCTTGGCGAACGGGTCCCAGATCGCGGCCATCGCCGGGATCGCGGGGAGCACCTGGCCGTTCTTGCCGGCCTCCTGGAACTTGGCCAGGTCCGGGTCGGTGCCCTTGACCTGGTCGAGCGCCGCGGTCAGCGCCGGCGGGCGCGGCTCGGCGTTGTACAGGGCCACGGCCAGCTCGGGCTTGGTCACGTAGTTGGTGACGAACTCCTGGGCCAGCGCCTTGTTCTTGCCCTTGGCGGCGACGTAGAACGCCTGGACGCCCACGAACGGCTGGGCCTCCTTGCCACCGGCGAAGCCGGGGACCGGGGTGATGTCGTACTTGATGCCGGCCTTCTTCACGTCGGCCGTCGCCCACGGGCCGGAGATCAGGTAGGCGCACTTCTTGCCGGTGAAGGTGGCGATCGAGTTGGTGTCGGCGATGGAGCGCTTCAACACGCCCTCGCCCTTCTCACCGAGCTTCGCGATCTTCTGGAAGGCCGCGATCGACTCCGGCTTGCCCACGCCCAGGTCCTTCGGGTCGTAGTCGCCGTTGGCCGTGGTGCCGAACAGGTAACCACCGCCCGAGGTGTACAGCGGGTAGATGTGGTACGCGTCGCCGTTCTGGCCGACCTGGAGGCAGAGGACCTCGCTGACCTTCTTCTGGGTCTTGAGGTTCTTGCCGGCGGTGACCAGGTCCTCGATCGTCTTCGGGGCCTCGGGGGCCAGCTCGGTGTTACGGATCAGCGCCAGGTTCTCCTGGGCGTACGGCACGCCGTAGAGCTGGCCGTTGAAGGTGACGGCCTTGACGGCGACCTCGCTGAATCCGCCCTTCTGGTCGGCCGGGAGCTGCACCGGGTCGATGGCCCCGTTCTGGACCATGTTGCCGATCCAGTCGTGGGCACCGACCACGACGTCCGGGCCGCTGCCCTGCTGCGAGGCGGTGACGAAGTTGGTCTGCAGGTCCTTGGAGACGGCGTTGACCTCGACCGTGACGCCGTTCTCCTTGCCGAACTCCTCGGCGAACGGCTTGAGGGCCGCAGTCCGCTTGTCGTCGGCCCAGATGACCAGCTTGCCGCCCGCCGCCTTGGCGGACTCCTTGGCGGCCGGCTTGTCGCTGTCGCTGCCACCGCAGCCGGAGGCGGCGAGCGCCAGGCCGAGGACGGCGACCACACCCGCGGTACGGATGCGCATCGGTACTCCTGTCGTCATGGCGGCCCGCCGGGGGAAGGACGGCCCACCAGTGGAACCTCTGTAATTTTCTTGCTGACCGGCGCGGAGGTGTCGCGCCGCTGCTCTCGCGTGTTGCGGGGACGCTAGCAAGACGTTGCAGAGAATGGAAGGTATTGCAGGAGTGTACGCAAGAACTTTCCGGTGAGCTAAAGTGCCGCCATGCGCGCTCGTCTGTCCGACATCGCCCAACAGGCCGAAGTCAGCGAGGCCACGGTGTCGCGGGTGCTCAACGACCGCCCCGGGGTGGCTCCCGAGACCCGGCAGGCCGTCCTCACCGCCCTCGACGTGCTCGGATACGAGCGCCCCGCCCGGCTGCGCAAGCGCAGCGCCGGGCTGGTCGGCCTGGTGGTGCCGGAGCTGGACAACCCGATCTTCCCGGCCTTCGCGCAGGTCATCGAGTCCACTCTGGCGCAGAGCGGCTTCACCCCGGTGCTGTGCACCCAGACCCCCGGCGGGGTCACCGAGGACGAGTACGTCGAGATGCTGCTGGACTGGCAGGTCTCCGGGATCGTCTTCGTCTCCGGCCTGCACGCCGACACCGCCGCCAACCACGACCGGTACCGGGCGCTGATCTCCCGGCCGCTGCCGGTCGTCATGATCAACGGATACGTCACCGGCATCGCCGCGCCCTTCGTCTCCTGCGACGACCGGGATTCGGCAGAGCTGGCCGTGGCCCACCTGGTGGCGCTCGGGCACCGCCGGATCGGCCTGATCACCGGGCCGGACCGGTTCGTGCCGGTGCAGCGCAAGGTGGCCGGCTGGAAGTCCGCGATGACCAGGCTGGCCGGGCTCACCGAGGACGAACTGGACGGCCTGGCCGAGCTGACGCTCTTCGGCGTCGAGGGCGGTGAGGCCGCCGCCGGCCGGCTGATCGAGCGCGGGGTCACCGGCATCGTCTGCGGCTCCGACCTGATGGCGCTCGGCGCGATCCGGGCCGCCCGCCAACGCGGCCTCGCCGTCCCCGGCGACGTCTCCGTGGTCGGGTACGACGACTCCCCGCTGATGGCCTTCACCGACCCACCGCTGACCACCATGCGCCAGCCGGTCATCGCCATGGCCGTGGCCGCGGTGCGGGCCCTGGTCGACGAGATCAACGGCCACCCCGCCCCGCACTCCGAGTATCTGTTCCGCCCCGAACTGGTGGTCCGCGGTTCCACCGCCGTGGCCAACCCCACGTCGGCGGCTGCTGTCATTTCTTGCGCAAGGAATGCTTGACTCTTGCAAGGCTGAGCCGGCATCCTGCTCAGACACCCGCGCGGTCACCCACACCGTGCGGGTGCCGCCGACCTGCGCCAGAGAACGGGGATCGCCACCGATGACCGCCGCCACCCAACCCACGCCGCCGACCTCCGACGACGACTGGTGGCGATCCGCGGTCGTCTACCAGGTCTACGTCCGCAGCTTCGCCGACGCCAACGGTGACGGTGTCGGTGACCTCCAGGGCATCCGGGAGCGCCTGCCCTACCTGCGCGACCTCGGCGTGGACGCCCTCTGGCTGACCCCCTTCTACACCTCGCCCCAGGTCGACGCCGGTTACGACGTCACCGACCACCGGGACGTCGACCCGCTCTTCGGCGACCTCGCCGACTTCGACGCGATGATCGCTGACGCGCACGCCCTGGGCCTACGCATCATCGTGGACCTGGTGCCCAACCACACGTCCAGCCAGCACCCCTGGTTCGAGACGGCGCTCGCCGCCGGCCCCGGCTCACCCGAGCGCGAGCGCTACCTGTTCGCCGACGGCAAGGGCGACCAGGGCGAGCTGCCGCCGAACGACTGGGAGAGCATCTTCGGCGGCCCCGCCTGGACCCGGGTCGCCGACGGCCAGTGGTACCTGCACCTGTTCGACCCGGCCCAGCCCGACCTGAACTGGCGCCACCCGCAGGTACGCGCCGAGTTCGAGGACATCCTGCGGTTCTGGCTCGACCGGGGCGTGGACGGTTTCCGGATCGACGTGGCGCACGGGATGATCAAGGCCGAGGGGCTGCCCGACGTCGGCTTCAACTCGATGACCACCGGCCAGCGCCAGTCCGAGCTGCTGGGCAGGGGCCGGCTGCCGTACTTCGACCAGGACGAGGTACACGACATCTACCGCGCCTGGCGGCCGATCCTGGACCGCTACCCCGGCGGCCGGATGGCGGTGGCCGAGGCGTGGGCGGAGACCCCGCAGCGGCTGGCCCGCTACATCGGCCCGGACGAGCTGCACCAGGCGTTCAGCTTCGACTTCCTCGGCGCCACCTGGTCGGCCGACTCGTTCCGCAAGGTGATCGACACCGCGCTCGCCGAGTCGACCATCGTCGGTGCCCCGACCACCTGGGTGCTCTCCAACCACGACCGGCAGCGGCACGTCACCCGGTACGGCGACGGTGAGATCGGCCTGCGCCGCGCCCGCGCCGCCGCCCTGCTGATGCTCGCCCTGCCCGGCTGCGCGTACGTCTATCAGGGCGAGGAACTGGGCCTGCCGGAGGTGCTGGACCTGCCCGACGAGCTGCGCCAGGACCCGGCGTTCCTGCGCACCGGCGAGAGCCGGGACGGCTGCCGGGTGCCGATCCCGTGGAGCGGCGAGCTGGCCCCGTACGGCTTCGGGCCGGCCGGCAGCGAGCTGAGCTGGCTGCCGGCCCCGGCGACCTGGCGCACCCTCTCGGTGGCCGCCCAGGCCGGCGTGCCCGGCTCGACGCTGGAGCTCTACCGGACCGCCCTGCGGATCCGGCGCGAGCACCCGGCGCTGGCCGGCCTCGACGGCATCACCTGGCTGGAGACCGAGCCCGGGGTGCTGGCGGCCCGCCGCACCGGCGGGGACGCCGAGCTGACGTGCGTGGTCAACCTCAGCGGCGCCGAGGTCACGGCCGCCGGTTACGGCCGGCCGATCGCCGCCAGCGCCGACCTCACCGAGCGGGGCGACGGGCACGTCCTGCCGGTGGACTCAGCCGCGTGGTTCGAACGGCGGTGAGCCGGGTAAACCGCCATTGACCTGGTCGTCCGTTGTGCTCCGCGCCGACGGGCGGCTGGGCAACCGACCCCTTGTGGTGGGGGGTGAGGTGGCGCCGGCGCCTCGGGGAATCCGCTCCCCGAGGCGCCGACGTCCAGCTGGGACGCCAGCCCTCAGTCGCCCCGTCGGGTGAGCAGTTCGGCGATCCGGGCGAAGCCGGCTTGCACCTCGTCCCGGCTCGGCGCGGTCGTCGGCTCCGGCACCGGCTCCCGCTCGGCGGCCAGCTCCAGCTCCTCGTCGATGGTGTCCTCGAAGTCGCCGTAGAGGTCCGCCTGGTCGACCTGCGCCGCCTCGTCCTCGGCGGCGAGCTGCGCCGCGGCGATCTCGCCGCGGATCTCCTCCGGCGTCAGCGCCGGCAGCAGCGGCTCGACCACCGCCATCAGCTGCTCCTCGGCCACCACCGCCTCGGCCAGGGCGAGCGCGTGCGGCCGCTCGTACGGCCCGCAGACCACCGGCTCCCACTCGTCGGCGTCGCCGAGCGGGCCGAAGGTGATGATCCACGGCAGGCCGAGCATCGGCGAATCGTCCGGCAGGTCCAGAGTCACAAGCGCGCCCACCCGCTCATCATGGTCGTTCCCGCCGCGTGCGCGCCCAGGAATGCTGGTCATCCCGCGCCTCCGGGGGTGCCTGGTTCGGGCACCTCGTCGGCCTCCACGTCCACCTCCCGGGCCGCGCGGCCCTCGGCCAGGTCCACCACCCGGCCGTACCGGCTGGTCGCGGCCAGCGCCGCCCCGAACAGCAGCAGCTGGTTCAGCAGGTAGAGGTAGAGCAGCAACCCCACCGCGGTGGCGACCACCGTGTACGCCGGGTTCCGCTCGGTGCGCCCCACGTAGTAGCGCCCGACCGTGTTGAGCAGGGTGATGCCGATCGCGACCATGAGCACCACCGGACGCAGCCGGCGGCGGCTCATCCGCAGCCGGGGCACCGCCACCAGCAGCGCCACGGCCAGTACCGCGTTGACCAGCACGCTGAGCACGGCGCTGAGCGTGGTCAGGCCGATCGACCCGGTGCTGCGCAGCAGGAAGCGCAACAGCGACTCCAGCGCGTCGACGGCGGCCACCGAGACGCCGAGCAGCACGAAGACCGCGACCAGCACCCCGAGGTCGACCAGGCGGCGCACCACCAGGTTGCCGGGCTGCTGGTTGAGGCCGTACATCAGCCGCTGCGAGGAGCGGATCGCCTCCACCCAGCCGATCCCGGTGAAGACCAGGATGACCAGGCCGACCACCCCGACGGTCCTGCTGCTCTGCGCGATCTGCGCCGTGTCGAGGAAGGGCACGTTCTTCTCGAGGAAGTGGGCCGCCGCCCGGCTGACCTCGTCGTTGTCCTTCAGGATCGCGCCGAAGACCGCGTACCCGAGCAGGGTGAGCGCGAAGACGGCGAAGAAGCCGTAGTAGGCGATCGCCGCCGCGAGCCGGCCGGCGAGCACGCCGGCGTAGAGCGTCCCGGCCCGCCACAGGTGGTCGAAGGCCGCCGACCGGTCACGCGCCACGTCGATCCGGCGACCGAGGGCGGACTCGATCCGGCCGAACACGTTCACCACGTCATCCTCGCCAATCCCCCGCCGCGACGGTGAACGGCCGGCCGGGCGCTCAGCTCAACCGCCCAACCGGAAGTCACGGCGCGGCTGCCACCGGGCCGCGCCGCTGTGCGAGAAGAGGGTGAAGCCCTCCACCTCGAACAGCGCCGAGAAGTCGGCCAGGTCCTCGTACGCCTTGTCGAGCACCTCGGACGGGACGTCCTGGGCCACCGTGACGTGCGGGTGGTACGGGAAGCGGGCCTCCCGGTGCAGCTCGGGTGCCGAGTTGATCGCGGCGGCGAGCAGCTCGCACTCGCTGATCCCGGCCGCCACCGCCACGAAGACCACCTGGGTGACCGGGCGGAAGGTGCCGGTGCCGCGCAGGTGCAGGGTGAACGGCAGGTGGGTGGCGGCCACCCGGGCCAGGTGCGCCTCGACGGCGGGCAGCGCCCGCGCCGGGATTTCGGTGGGCCCGAGCAGGGTGACGTGCGCCGGGACGACCTGCGGATCATTGGCCTCGGCCCGGCGGCGGGTGAGGATCCCGCCCCACGGCTCGGGGATGTCCACCGCGATCCCGATCTCGATGGTGCCGCCGGTATCCGGCACCCCGTCCCTGCGATCCACGCTCCCCGCCACCCCTCCGGCCACCGACTGCGTCCACCCGTTCCCGTCGTGCCTCGGGGCGGCTACTCGGACCGGACCGGCGGGAAGAAGCCGATCCGGTCGTACACGGTCCGCAGCGTCACCGCGGCGACCGCCCGGGCCTTCTCCGCGCCGTGCGCGAGCAGCTTGTCGAGCTGGGCCGGGTCCTCCAGGTAGGTGCGGGTGCGCTCCTGGATCGGGGTGACGAACTCCCGGATCACCTCGCCGAGGTCCTTCTTCAGGTCGCCGTAGCCCCTGCCGTCGTACGCGGCGACCAGGTCGTCGATGCTCCGGCCGGAGAGCGCCGAGTAGATGCTCAGCAGGTTGGCGATGCCCGGCTTGCCCTCGGCGTCGAAGACGATCTCGCGCCCGGTGTCGGTGACCGCGGAGCGGATCTTCTTGGCCGAGCGGGCCGGGTCCTCCAGCAGATCGATGATGCCGGCCGGCGAGGACGACGACTTCGACATCTTGGCCGTCGGGTCCTGCAGGTCGGTGATCTTCGCGGTGTCCTTCACGATGTGCGGCGCGGGCACCGTGAAGGTCGGCCCGAACAGCGAGTTGAACCGCTGGGCCAGATCGCGGGAGAGCTCCAGGTGCTGGCGCTGGTCCTCGCCGACCGGCACCGCGTGGGCCTGGTAGAGCAAAATGTCGGCGGCCTGCAGGATCGGGTACGTGAAGAGGCCGACGCTGGCCCGCTCACTGCCCTGCTTCAGCGACTTGTCCTTGAACTGGGTCATCCGGCTGGCCTCGCCGAAGCCGGTGATGCAACCGAGCACCCAGGCCAGCTGGGAGTGCTCGGGCACCTGGGACTGGACGAAGAGGGTGCTGCGCTCCGGGTCGATGCCCAGCGCGAACAGCTGCGCGGCGGCCACCCGGCTGCGCTGCTTGAGCACCTTCGGGTCGTGCCCGGCCGTGATCGCGTGCAGGTCCACCACACAGTAGAAGGCGTCGTGGCTGTCCTGGAGGGCCACCCAGTGCCGCAGCGCGCCCAGATAGTTGCCGAGATGGAACGAGTCGGCCGTCGGCTGGATGCCGGAGAAGACGCGGGGGCGGGCGGGTACGTCGGACATGCCGGCAATTCTGTCAGCACACCCCCCGACACGTCATGACGGGCCGGCGGATCGACTCTCGACGGACGTGACCCGGGCCGTGACCTCGCGTCGCTGCTCGGGCAGGCGCGCGGCGGAGACCGCCAGCCGGGACACCCGCCGCCCCTCCAGCGCGAGCACCCGCAGCAGCCAGCCGCCCGGCGGGTCGTCCGGGTCGGGTCCGCCCAGGCCGTCCGGGGCGGGAGTCACCGGCACCTCGTCGCCGGCGACCGGGAGCCGGCCCAGGGCGGCCATCACGAAGCCGCCGACCGTCTCGTACGGCCCGGCGGGCAGCGGCACCCCGGTGCGTTCGGCGAAGTCGGCCAGGTTGAGCCGGCCGTCGACGACGGCGGGCAGGCCGGCGTGCGCCGGGTCGGGCGGGTCGTCGTACTCGTCGTGGATCTCCCCGACCAGTTCCTCGACCAGGTCCTCGCAGGTGACGATGCCGGCCGTGCCGCCGTACTCGTCCACCACCACCGCCAGGTGGTGCCCCTCCCGGCGCATCTCGGTGAGCGCGGCCAGCACCCGCTTGCTGCCGGGCAGCCGCTTCACCTCGCGGGTCAGCTCCCAGACACTGACACCGCTTTCGCGTTCGGGCCGGAGCAGCACGTCCCGCAGGTGGACGAAACCGACCACATCGTCGTGGGTGCCGTCGACCACCGGATAGCGGGTGTGCGTCTCGACGCGGACCAGCCGCTCTGCCTCGGCGACGGTGAGCGCTGCGGAGAGGAACACCACCTCGGTACGCGGCACCATCACCTCGCGGACCAGGCGCGCCCCGGCCACCAGCACCTCGTCGATGATCCGCCGCTCGTCGGGGTCGAGCACGGTGTTGGCGGCGACGAGGTCCCGCAGTTCGGCTTCGCTGATCCGCTCCCGGCCGGCCGCCGGGCTGGCGCCGAGCAGATCGGTGACCAGCCGGGTGGCGCCGTCGGCGGCGCGGACCACGAGCCGGGCCACGGCCCGGGCGAGGGGGCCTGGTTCGCGTCGCGGCCGCCCCGGCGGTCGTCGCCGGGGCCCGGGACCGCCTGCCTCCCGCATGACAAGGATCGTAGACAGCGGGCACCGGGGCGGCGGGTCCATGTTCGGATCTGTTCAATCATGGCTGACCGTGATGGAATCGCAGGCAGCCATGCGCAGCCGCGGACCAGCCGGCGGCCGTAGGGTGATCACGGACGGCCGCCACGGGACGCGGCCCAGGCAGGAGGAACCCGACGTGAAACTGCTCGTCACCGGCGGCGCCGGCTACATCGGCAGCGTGGTGACCCGGATGCTGCTGGACCACGGCCACGAGGTGACCGTCCTCGACGACCTGCGCACCGGCCACCGGGCGGCCCTCGCCCCCGAGGCGACCCACGTCGACCTGCCGGTGCACGAGGCCGCCCGGGTGCTCACCCCCGACGCCGGCTTCGACGGCGTGCTGCACTTCGCCGCGCTGATCGCCGCCGGCGAGTCGATGGTCAAGCCGGAGCTCTACTGGCAGAACAACACCGTCGGCTCGCTCGCCCTGATCGACGCGGTACGCGCCGCCCGGGTACCCCGGCTGGTCTTCTCCTCCACCGCCGCTGTCTACGGCAACCCGAGCGAGGTGCCGATCCCGGAGACCGCCGTCAAGGCCCCCACCAACACGTACGGGGCGACCAAGCTGGCCGTCGACATGGCGCTCACCTCCGAGGCGATCGCCCACGACCTGGCCGCCGTCTCGCTGCGCTACTTCAACGTCGCCGGGGCGTACCTGCACGAGGGGCGGGCCATCGGCGAACGGCACGACCCGGAGACCCACCTCATCCCGCTCGCCCTCGACGTGGCGGCCGGCCGTCGCGAGAAGCTCCAACTCTTCGGCGACGACTACCCCACCGTCGACGGCACCTGCATCCGCGACTACATCCACGTCGCGGACCTGGCCCGGGCGCACCTGCTGGCACTCGACGCCGCGGTCACCGGCCGGCACCGCATCTACAACCTCGGCAACGGCAACGGCTTCACCAACCGCCAGGTGATCGAGGTGGTCCGCGAGGTCACCGGCCACCCCGTACCGGTCGAGGTGGCCCCCCGTCGCGAGGGCGACCCGGCCGAGCTGGTCGCCTCGTCCGCGCTGGCCCGCGAGGAACTGGGCTGGGTGCCGCAGCAGCCCACCCTGCACGACATGGTCGGCGACGCCTGGGCCTTCTACCGGGCACACATCCTGGAGCAGCAGTGACAACCACGACCGCCACCACCCCCACCACGCCGTCCGGCGACGTCGTCGCCCGCGCCGCCGCCGGCTTCCGACAGCGGTACGGCGCGGAGCCAGCCGGCCGCTGGGCGGCTCCCGGCCGGGTCAACCTGATCGGCGAGCACACTGACTACAACGACGGCTTCGTGCTCCCCTTCGCGCTGCCGCTGCGTACCGTGGTCGCCGCGGCGCCCCGGGACGACGAACGCTGGACGGTCTGGTCGGAGCTCTCGGCCGACCCGGTCGAGTTCGGCCCGGCCGACGTCGACGAGCCCGGCCGGGTCACCGGCTGGACCGCGTACGTGGCCGGAGTGGTCTGGGCGCTGCGCGCCGCCGGGCACGCCGTGCCCGGCGCGCGGCTGGCCATCGCCTCCGACGTGCCGGTCGGCTCCGGGCTCTCCTCCTCGGCGGCCATCGAGGCGGCGGTGCTCGCCGCCCTGGTCGACCTGGGCGGGCTGGACCTGCCCGCCGACCGCTGGCCCCGGCTCGCCCAGCGCGCCGAGAACGAATACGTCGGCGCCCCCACCGGAATCATGGACCAGTCCGCGGTGATCCGCGGCCGGCCCGGGCACGCCCTCTTCCTCGACTGCCGCACCGAGGAGATCGAGCAGATCCCGTTCGACCTGGACGCCGCCGGGCTGGCCATGCTGGTGATCGACAGCCGCGCCCCGCACCGGCACGCCGACGGGGAGTACGCCTCCCGCCGCAAGTCCTGCGAACGGGCCGCGGCGCGGCTCGGTGTGCCGGCGCTGCGGGACGTCCCCGCCGACGGCCTCGACGCCGCGCTGGCCCGCCTCGACGACGACGAGACCCGCCGCCGGGTCCGGCACGTGGTCACCGAGGACCAGCGGGTGCTCGACACGGTCGCGCTGCTGCGCGCCGGCCGGGTACGCGCCCTCGGCCCGCTGCTGACCGCCTCGCACGCCTCGATGCGGGACGACTTCGAAATCACCGTGCCGGAGATCGACACCGCGGTCGAGGCGGCCCTCGCCGCCGGGGCGTACGGGGCCCGGATGACCGGCGGTGGCTTCGGCGGCTGCGTGCTCGCCCTGGTCGAGGCGCCCACCGCCGACGCCGTGGCGGCCGCCGTGGCCAGCGCGTACGCCGAGCGCGGCTTCGCCGCCCCCGGCGCGGTCACCGTCCTCCCGGCCGGCGGCGTCACCCGCGTGGACTGAGCATCCACCCGCCCTCATTCACGGAAAAGGTGTGGCCACCTACGCCCGGATGGCCACACCTTTCCGTGAATCTGCGCCCGGAGAACCCGTCAGGCGGCCTCGACGATCATCCCGGCGCCGACGGTGCGGTTGGTGGTCTCGTCGATGATGACGAAGCCGCCGGTGGTGCGGTTACGCCGGTATTCGTCGGCGAGCAGCGGGATCGTGGTACGCAGCCGGACCCGGCCGATCTCGTTCAGCCTCAGCTCGCCGGCCGTCTCGTCCCGGTGCAGCGAGTTGATGTCCAGCCGGTAGTGCAGGCCGCGCACGATCATCCGGGCCGAGCGGGTGGTGTGCTTGATGGCGTACTTGCCGCCGACCTGCAACGGGCGGGTCTCGTCCATCCAGCAGACCATCGCCTCGATGTCCTGGGCGACCGCCGGGGCGTTGTTCGGCCGGCAGATCATGTCGCCGCGCGAGATGTCGATCTCGTCGGTCAGCCGGACCGTCACCGCCATCGGCGGGAACGCCTCGTCCACCGGGCCGTCGGCCGTCTCCACCGAGGCGATCCGGCTGGTGAAGCCCGACGGCAACACCATCACCTCGTCACCCGGCTTGAGCACGCCCGAGGCCACCTGGCCGGCGTAGCCCCGGTAGTCGGTGACGGTGGTGGACTGCGGCCGGATCACGTACTGCACCGGGAAGCGCACGTCGACCAGATTGCGGTCCGAGGCGATGTGCACCCGCTCCAGGTGGTGCAGCAGCGACGGGCCCTCGTACCAGGGCATGTTCGCCGAACGGGAGACGATGTTGTCGCCCTTGAGCGCGGAGATCGGCACCACGGCCAGGTCCGGCACGTCGAGCTTCGCGGCGAACGCGGTGAACTCGTCGGCGATCCGCTCGAACACCTCCTGCGACCAGTCGACCAGGTCCATCTTGTTGACGCAGAGGACCAGGTGCGGCACCCGCAGCAGCGAGCAGAGGAATGCGTGCCGGCGGGACTGCTCCACCAGGCCCTTACGCGCGTCCACCAGGATTAGCGCCAGGTCCGCCGTCGACGCGCCGGTGACCATGTTCCGGGTGTACTGGATGTGCCCGGGGGTGTCGGCGATGATGAACTTCCGCCGGGGCGTGGCGAAGTAGCGGTATGCCACGTCGATGGTGATGCCCTGCTCCCGCTCGGCCCGCAGGCCGTCGGTGAGCAGCGCCAGGTTGGTGTATTCGTCGCCCCGGGCCGCGCTGACCGCCTCGACCGCGGCGAGCTGGTCGGTGAAGAGCGACTTCGTGTCGTACAGCAGCCGGCCGATCAGGGTGGACTTGCCGTCGTCGACGCTGCCCGCGGTGGCGAACCGCAGCAGGTCCATCGGCCGGCCCTCGGGCAGCGCGGAGTCGGCGGCCGGGGCCACGGTGTCGACGCTCATCAGAAGTAACCCTCCCGCTTACGGTCCTCCATGGCGGCCTCGCTGACCCGGTCGTCGCCGCGGGTCGCACCGCGCTCGGTGATCCGGGTGGCGGCCACCTCCTCGATCACCTTCTCCACGCTGTCGGCCGACGAGCGGACCGCAGCGGTGCAGGAGGCGTCGCCCACGGTCCGGTACCGCACCTGCGCCTTGAACGGCTGCTCGCCGGCGCGAACCCGGAGGAACTCGTTGACCGCGTACAGCATGCCGTCCCGCTCGACCACCTCACGCTCGTGCGCGTAGTAGATCGACGGCAGCGGGATCCGCTCCCGGGCGATGTAGTGCCAGACGTCCAACTCGGTCCAGTTGGACAGCGGGAACACCCGGATCGACTCGCCCGGGTGATGCCGGCCGTTGTAGAGCGCCCACAGCTCCGGGCGCTGGTTCTTCGGATCCCACTGGCCGAACTCGTCCCGGAAGCTGAACACGCGCTCCTTGGCCCGGGCCTTCTCCTCGTCCCGGCGCGCGCCGCCGAAGAGCGCGTCGAAGCGGTGCCGCTCCACCGCGTCGAGCAGCACCGGCGTCTGGATCCGGTTGCGCATCCCGTCCGCCGACTCACGGACGAGGCCCTTGGCCAGGGCCTCCGGAACGCTGGCCACGATGAGCTGCAGGCCGAGTTCGGCGACCCGCCCGTCGCGGTATTCCAGGACCTCGGGGAAGTTGTGCCCGGTGTCGACGTGCATCACCGGGAAGGGGATGTTGGCCGGGGCGAACGCCTTCTGGGCCAGCCGGAGCATCACGATGGAGTCCTTACCGCCGGAGAAGAGGAGCACCGGACGCTCCATCTCGGCGACGACCTCACGCATCACGAAGATGCTCTCCGCCTCCAGTGCGTCGAGGTGGGAGACCTGGTACGCGGCGGGGGACGTCATGACACGAACTCGATTCGCTCGGATCCGCACATCGGGATTCCAGGCCTTTCCGGTCGGATTCGTGAAGAGCCTAAGGCTACCCGGAATGCCGCTGTAGCGCTGCAAGCAACCGACTGGCGAGATCCTTGCGGCAAACCAGTAGGTCGGGCAGACGCGGGTCCGCCTCGTTGTATCTCAGCGCTGACCCGTCGATCCGGGACGCGTGCAGCCCGGTTGCCGTCGCCACCGCGACCGGAGCGGCCGAGTCCCACTCGTACTGGCCGCCGGCGTGGATGTACGCGTCGACCTCCCCGGTGACCACCGCGGCGATCTTCGCGCCCGCCGAGCCCATCGGAACCAGATGAGCGCCCACGTCCGCGGCCAGATCGGTCACGAAGACGGGCGGACGGCTACGGCTCGCGGCCAACCGGATGGTCCGCCCGCCACCCGAGGTCGCCGCCTCCAACGTCATCGGCGGGTACGCCGGCGGATAGTCCGTCGCCAGCACCCGGTGCTGCGCCGGCAGGCCCACCGCGCCCGCCACCAGGCCGTGCGGCGTCGGCGCGTTCCGCGCCCAGAGCGCCACGTGCACCGCCCAGTCCGACCGGCCGTCCTCGGCGAACTCCCGAGTGCCGTCCAACGGGTCGACGACCCACACCCGGTCGGCGGTCAGCCGGGACACCGCGTCGGGGCTCACCTCAGCCGTCCACGCCAGCCGGGAACCCTCGTCCTCCTCCGACAGCACCGCGTCCGCCGGGCGCCACCTCGCCAACTCGGTACGGATCAGGTCGTGCGAGACCTTGTCCCCGGCCGACTTCAACGCGCCCGGATCCGCGAAGCCCAGCTCCGCACGCAGGTTCATCAGCGCCTGCCCGGCCCGCGCCGCCAACCACCGGGCGAACGCGCCGTCGATCATCGGAGGACTGCCCATGCCGTCCGCTCCCGTCGCCCGCCGTCGCCGGCTCCGTACGTCAGAAGGGGCAGACTACCGGCCCGGACCAGCCGGACCTGGCACATCGTGCGGAACTCACCCGCCGTGGTACAGGTTCTGCGTCGGCTCCACCCCGCGGGTGACCACCGACTCCACCACGTCCGCCGCCCGGTCGACCAGGAACTCCAGCTCCTTGCGCTCCACGGAGGAGAAGTCCGACAGCACGAAGTCCGCCGGATCCTGCCGGCCCGGCGGCCGGCCGATGCCGAACCGCACCCGCACGTAGTCCTTCGTGCCCAGCGACTTCGACATCGAGCGCAAGCCGTTGTGGCCCCCCTCGCCGCCGCCGCACTTCACCCGCACCTGCCCGTACGGAACGTCCAGCTCGTCGTGCATGGCGATCACCCGCCCCGGCTGGATCTTGTGGAACTGCGCCAGCCCGGCCACCGGACCGCCGGAAAGGTTCATGTACGTCAACGGCTTCGCCAGCACCAGCTTCGGGCCGCCGAACCCGAGCCGCCCCTCGGCGACCTCCGCCACCGCCCGTTTGTGCCGGCCGAACTTCGCGCCCACCCGCCCAGCCAGCAGGTCGGCCACCATGAAGCCGACGTTGTGCCGGTTACCCGCGTACTCCCGGCCGGGGTTGCCCAGGCCCACCACCAGCCACGGCCCCGCCTCGTCCGTCACGCCACGCCCCTTCCGCTCTCCTATCGACAACTCCAGCTCGGCGCGTCTACCGCCGCGCCACGACCTGAAGCCGTCGCTGATACGCCGACAGGCGCCCCCGGAAACCGGGGACGCCTGTCGCACAGCCAGCGGACCGATCAGGCCTCGGTCTTCGCCTCGGCGCTCTCCTCGCCGCCAGCGGCGGCCGGAGCGCCAGCCTCGGCGCCCTCGGAGGACACGGTCTCCTCGCCGACCCCGGCCTCGATCTCCTCCACGGCCTCCTCGACCTCGGGGAGAGTGGCCTCGAGCTGCTCGGCGGTCGGGGCGGCGGTCACCGTGGCGACCGGCAGCTCCGGGTCGGCGGCCAGCTCGACACCGGCCGGCAACGCAACGTCGCCGGCGGTGATCTGGACGCCCGCCTCGGCGCCCTCGATCGAGGCCTCCAGGTGGTCCGGCACCTTGGTGGCGTCGGCGGTCACGGAGAGGGTGTCGTGGTCGTGCACGATCAGGGTGTCCTTCGCGGCCGCACCGGTCAGCTCGACCGGGACCTCGACGGTGACCTTCTCGCCCCGGCGGACCAGCAGCAGGTCGATGTGCTCGAAGGTGTCCTTGATCGGGTCACGCTGGATCGCCTTCGGCAGCGCCAGCACCTGGGTGCCGTCGCTGACCTCGATCGCGAAGAGCTGGTTCGCCCCGCCCTTACGGATCGCCGCGGCGAACTCACGCGCCGGAAGCGCGATGTGCTTGGGCTTCTCGCCGTGGCCGTACAGCACGGCGGGCACCTTGCCGGCCCGGCGGGTACGACGGGCACCACCCTTGCCGAACTCGGTACGGGGCTCGGCGCTGATCTTTACCTCGGACACGGGGAAACTCCTGATGCTTCGCTGCTGGCGGCTTGTCGTCTGGCGGTGCTGGGCGAGGGGCTCGCTGGGGGCTCATGGTCGAGACTGCCCGGAGCACCGCGTCGATGACGGCACCTCCGTGCGGCGCTTCTTCAGCGGCCCGCAGGGCACCCTCGCCGTGGCAACCGCACCAGTCTACCGGAGCGATTTCCGAGCCTTCCGGCAGTCCCCGTATCACCGTTCGGGGCGGTCCGCAGGACAACGCTCCGGTCGCCGGCGAGCACCGGCGACCGGAGCGCGCGTCAGCTCAGGCCGCCGAACAGGGTGGTCACCGAACCGTCGTCGAAGACCTCCCGGATCGCCCGGGCCAGCAGCGGCGCGATCGACAGCACGGTGATCTTGTCGAGCTGCTTCTCCGGCGGCAGCGGCAGCGTGTTGGTCACCACGACCTCGCTGATCGAGCTGTTCTTCAGCCGCTCGGTCGCCGGATCCGACAGCAACGCGTGAGTGGACGCGACCACGATCTCCGCGGCACCGGAGCCCTTCAGGATGTCGGCGGCCTTGGTGATCGTGCCACCGGTGTCGATCATGTCGTCGACGATCAGGCAGACCCGGCCCTCCACCTCGCCGACCACCCGGTTCGCCACCACCTGGTTCGGCTTCAGCGGGTCCCGGGTCTTGTGGATGAAGGCCAGCGGGCAGCCGCCCAGCCGGTCCGTCCAGCGCTCCGCCACCCGCACCCGGCCCGAGTCCGGCGCCACCACCGTCATCGGGCGGCCCGCGTACCGGTGCTCCACGTACTCGGCGAGCACGTCCATCGCGAAGAGGTGGTCCACCGGACCGTCGAAGAAACCCTGGATCTGCGCGGTGTGCAGGTCCACCGTCAGGATCCGGTTCGCGCCCGCGGTCTTCAACAGGTCGGCCACCAGTCGCGCCGAGATCGGCTCCCGGCCCCGGTGCTTCTTGTCCTGCCGCGAATACGGGTAGTACGGCAGGACCACGGTGATCCGCTTGGCCGAGCCGCGCTTCAGCGCGTCGACCATGATCAGGGTCTCCATGACCCAGGTGTTGACCCCGTGCGTCACGGACTGCACCACGAAGGCGTCCGAGCCGCGCACCGAGTCCTTGTACCGTACGAAGAGCTCGCCGTTGGCGAACTCGTACGAGTCGGTGGGCGTCGGCGCGACGCCGAGCACCTCACCGATCTCCTTGGCCAGCTCCGGAAAGCCACGTCCGGAGAAGAGCATCAGGCTTTTGCGGTTTTCGGCGACGATGCTGCCCATGGGCCCGTCTGCTCCCGTTTGTCGGTGGTTCCCGGCGGCGGTGGGCCGGGGACTATTCGGTTGCAGTATCCCTCGTGTTCATCGGCATGCTCAGGGACTCGGCACCCTCGTGGATTCAGTCACCTTCGCTTGCGGCCTCGGCCCCACCCGGCGCACCCTCACCGGCCCGCTGGGCCCGCTCCGCCGCCTCGGCCGAGGCCGTGCCGGGCCGCTTACGGGCCACCCAACCGTCGATGCTGCGCTGCGGTGCCCGAGTCATCCCGAGCGCCCCCGGCGGCACGTCCTGGCTGATCGCGCTGCCCGCCGCGATGTACGCCCCGGCACCCACCTCGACCGGCGCGATCAGGCTGGTGTCGCACCCGACGAAGGCGCCCTCGCCGACCGTGGTGTGGTGCTTGTTCACCCCGTCGTAGTTCACGAAGATCGTCGCCGCGCCGATGTTCGCCTTCGCCCCGATCGTCGCGTCCCCCACGTACGACAGGTGCGGCACCTTGGCGCCCGCCCCCACCTCGGAGTTCTTCACCTCGACGAACGTGCCCACCTTGGCCTTCTCGGCGAGCCGCGCCGCCGGCCGCAGGTACGCGAACGGCCCCACGGTGGCTCGCGGGCCCACCTCGGCGCCCACCGCGTGGCTGCGCAGCACGCTGGCACCCGCGCCGATCGTGGTGTCGATCAGCGTGCTGTCCGGCCCGACCACCGCACCCGCGCCGACCACCGTCGCGCCCTGGAGCTGGGTGTTCTGGTCGATCACCGCGTCCCGCTCGACGGTCACCGTCACGTCGATCCAGGTGGTGTGCGGATCGAGGATGCTCACCCCGGTACGCATCCAGCCCTCGTTCACCCGGTCCCGCAGCAGCCGGCGCAGCCCGGCCAGCTCGACCCGGTCGTTGCAGCCCAGCGTCTCCACGTGGTCGGCGGCGCAGTGCACGGCCACCGGCTCCCCGGCGTCCCGCAGCAGCCCGAAGACGTCGGTCAGGTACTCCTCGCCCTGTTCGTTGTCGGTGGAGAGCTTGCCCAGCGCCTCCCGCAGCCGCGCCACGTCGAACGCGTAGATGCCCGCGTTGATCTCCCGCAGCCCGCGCTGCTCGGGAGTGGCATCGCGCTCCTCGACGATCTGCTCCAGGCGGCCCTCGGCGTCGCGCACGATCCGGCCCAGGCCGGTCGGGTCGGGCACCTCGGCGGCGAGCACGGTCGCCGCCGCGCCGTCGCTCTCGTGCGCCTCGACCAGGGCCGCCACGGTCTCCGGTCGCAGCAGCGGCACATCGCCGTTGATCACCACCACGGTGCCGATGCCGTCCGGCACCGCGTCGAGCGCGATCCGGACCGCGTGCCCGGTGCCGAGCTGCCGCTCCTGGAGCACCGGGGTCGTCTCCGGGGCGATCTCGGCCAGGTGCGCCCGCACCTGGTCGGCGCCGTGTCCGACCACCACCACCGTGCGCTCCGCACCGAGCGGCGCGGCCGCGGCCAGCACGTGTCCGAGGAGGGTACGACCGAGCAGCGGGTGCAGCACCTTGGGCAGGGCTGACTTCATCCGCTTGCCCTCACCGGCGGCGAGCACGACGACGGTGCGGAGGCGGGTCTGGGCCACGATGTGGCTCCCATCGGGACGACGACAGTCTCGCGGCCATGCTAACCAGACCGCGGTGGAAGCCGTCGAATACCCCGAGAAGGGGCATCCGCACCAGAAAGCTGCTCGGCCGCCAGGATTCGAACCTGAAACACAAGAACCAAAATCTTGGGTGTTGCCAGTTACACCACGGCCGAAGGGTCGTCGACAGCTTAGCGCGTCCCGTCCGATCCGAGGTTGCCCGCATCCGGCCGCCGCGCTGCCGCCAGGCCATTCACGATTCAGACTGTCCAGTGCGGCCCGGCCGGCCGCTGGTTACGGTGACGTAGGCGTAACCCATCCTCCTGGGAGGTGCCATGTCGACCGCCCTGACCGACCCGAACACCGGACCCAAGCCATTGACCCAGGGACACCAGTCCCGAGGCATCCTGATCGCCCTCTGGGCCTTCGTGGTCATCCCGTTTCTCGCCCTGCTCGCCGCCGTCCCCGTGGCCTGGGGCGGTTGGCTGGGTTGGAGCGACGTCGCCGTGGCCGCCTTCTGGTACCTGCTCTCCGGCCTCGGCGTCACCGTCGGCTACCACCGGTACTTCACGCACGGCTCGTTCAAGGCGAAGCCGTGGCTGCGGGTGGCGCTCGCGGTGGCCGGTTCGTTCGCGGTGCAGGGCGAGATCATCCAGTGGGTGGCCGACCACCGCCGGCACCATGCGTTCTCCGACCTGGAGGGCGACCCGCACTCGCCGTGGCGGTTCGGCGAGAGCGTCGGCGGGCTGGCCCGCGGGCTGTTCCACGCGCACATCGGCTGGCTGTTCAAACGGGAGCTGTCCAACCGCGAGCGGTTCGCCCCGGACCTGCTCGCCGATCCGGCCACCCGCCGGGTCGACCGGCTCTTCCCGCTGCTGGTGGCGACCTCGATGCTCGGGCCGGCGGCGATGGGCGGGCTGCTCACCGCATCGTGGCAGGGCGCGCTGACGGCGTTCTTCTGGGGCGGACTGGTCCGGGTCGCGCTGCTGCACCACGTCACCTGGGCGATCAACTCGGTCTGCCACGTCTACGGGGAGCGCCCGTTCGCCATGCGGCAGGGGGACCGGGCCGCGAACTTCTGGCCGCTGGCGCTGCTGTCGTTCGGGGAGAGCTGGCACAACCTGCACCACGCCGAGCCGACCAGCGCGCGGCACGGGGTGCTGCGAGGTCAGCTCGACCCGTCGGCGCGGGTGATCTGGCTGCTGGAGAAGACCGGCTCGGCGTGGGCGGTCCGGTGGCCGAAACCGGAGCGCCTAACCGCGAAGCTGGTGGGACCGGAGCCGACCCCGGCCCGGCCGACGAAGCCGGATCGGTGATCGGTCGGGCGACGGCGCGGCGGTGATCGGGCGGCCAAGGGAGCGACGGCCTGGCAGGATGTCCGGGATGACCGAGCTTCAGCGCCGCCCGGTCGGCGATCCGGCCGGGCCACGGATCGGCGAGGCGCCCCGATGAGCAGGCAGATCCCACGGCAGGACGGCAGCGAGCGCCGGCGGGGTGACGAGATGACCGAGGTTGCGGGCGACGACGCCGGCACCGCCCGGCGGCGGGTGGTCCCGGCGGCGAAGCCGTCTTCTCGGGTACGGATGTCCGCGGCGCAGCGCCGCGAGCAGCTGATCTCGATCGCCCGGCAGATCTTTGCCGAGCGCGGGTTCGACGCCACCTCGATAGAGGAGGTGGCCGCCCGGGCCAAGGTCTCCAAGCCGGTGGTCTACGAGCACTTCGGCGGCAAGGAGGGGCTGTACGCGGTGGTGGTGGACCGGGAGGTCCGCTCGCTGCTGGACCGGATCACCACCGCGTTGACCGCGGGCCACCCCCGGGAGCTGCTGGAGCAGGCGGCGTTGACGCTGCTGACGTACATCGAGGAGGAGACCAGCGGGTTCCGGGTGTTGGTCCGGGAGTCGCCGCTGATGGCGGCGGCGGGCAACTTCAGCAGCGTGATGAACGATGTGGCGCACCAGGTGGAGCACATTCTGGGCGCGGAGTTCTCCAACCGGGGGTACGACCCGAAGCTGGCTGAGCTGTACGCGCAGGCGCTGGTGGGCATGGTGGCGTTGACCGGGCGCTGGTGGCTGGAGGTGCGCAAGCCGCGCAAGGAGACGGTCGCGGCGCATCTGGTGAACCTGGCCTGGAACGGCCTGTCGCACCTGGAGGCGAAGCCGGGCCTGAGCACGTCCCGCAAGCCGGGCTGAGGCGCTGACGGGTCGGAGTCTGAGCTGCCGACGGGCGGGGGCTGAGCGGTCGGCGGCCCGCGGTCAACGATGGCGCTCGGCGACCGGATGGCGGCGGCGCTCGCGCTCCACGTCGGCGTGTTCTGGGGGACCGACCTTGTCGTAGAGGCCGGTGCCGAGCAGGACCAACCCGAACAGCAGCGACACGATGACGGTGGACATCGAGAAGTTGAGGAAGTTCGCCGTCTGGAGCAGGCCCATCATGAGCAGGGCGGTGAACAGGAAGACCACCCCGGCGGTCAGGTTCATGTAGTGGCCGAGGTTGCCGCGGCGGGACGCCCCGATCAGCAGGAACGCGCCGAATATGACCGACACGATGGAGAAGGCCAGGTTGGTCCGGAGTCCGAGCGACCAGTCGCTGCCCCGGCCGAAGAGACCCCTGTTCCAGGTGAGGACGACCCCGTAGACCCCAAACGCCAGGATGTAGACCCCGATGAGCCCGGCGAGGACCCGGTAGAACGGCCGTGCGGGATGGTTCACCGGGAGATGCACCATGGGGACCCTCCAGAACAGGTGGCCGTTTCGTGGAGATTGTCGCCCATGCCGCCCAGATCCGTCTCCGGAACGCCGAAGGCCCGGCGGGAGCCGGGCCTTCGAACAGGGCTTCGGTCAGAGCACGAGCCGGGCCTTCTGCCAGGCTTCCTTCTCCTCGTCGGTGCCGACCTTGCTGTACATCCCGGCCATCAGGAGCGCCGTGGAGAGGGTCATTACCACGATCACGGTCATGATCGAGAAATTGAGGATGTTGGCGTCGGTCCGCAGGAACGCCAGCTGGGCCAGGCAGATGACCATCAGCGCGTACGCGAGCCACTGGTTGATGGCGACGTCGAGGTTGCGGCCGATCGCGATGCCGGCCAGGATCAGGGCCCCGAACACGACCGAGAGCAGCGAGAAGCCGAAGTTGGCGCCCTGGCCGAGGACCTTGAGGGTGTCGTCCTGGGCGAGCATCTCGTTGCCGGAGGTCGTGATGACGCCGATCACGCCGAAGACGACGAAGTACAGACCAACGAGCCCGCCGATCGCCCGGTAGACCGGCCGCGCGGGGTGGTTGACGGGGGTATGGGCCATCTCTGCGTCTCCAAGACCGAACGGAATAGGGATCGCCAGCGATTGTCCCGTACGACGGGTTGTGACGCCGCACACCCCCCACCACCGGTCGAGGTCAGCCGGCCGGCAGCTCCTCGGCTAGGGCCAGCCAGGCCTCCTCGGTGCGCTCCCGTTCGGCCCGCAGCTCCTTCAGCTGGGCGTCCAGCTCGGCGACCTTGGCGTAGTCGGTGGCGTGCGTGGCGAGCCGGTCGAGCAGGTCCGCCTCCTTCTGCTCCAGCTTGGCGATCTGCCGTTCCAGCTTGCCGAGTTCCTTCTTCGCGGTGCGTACCTCGGCGGCGGACATGCCCTCCCGGGCCGGGGCGGCCGCGGTCGCGGCCGGGGTGAGGTCGGCAGGCGCCGGACCGCGGCCGGCGGCGGCCCGGGCCAGGTACTCGTCGACCCCGCCGGGCAGGTGCACCAGCCGCCCGTCACCGAACATCCCGTACGCCACGTCGGTGACCCGCTCGATCAGGTAGCGGTCGTGGCTGGCCACGACGATGGTGCCGGGCCAGGAGTCGAGCAGGTCCTCCAACGCCGCGAGGGTGTCGGTGTCCAGGTCGTTGGTGGGCTCGTCGAAGAGGAGCACGTTGGGCTCGCCGGCGAGCAGGCGGAGCATCTGGAGCCGGCGGCGCTCACCGCCGGAGAGGTCGCTGACCGGGGTCCAGAGCCGTCGGTCGTCGAAGCCGAAGATCTCGGCGAGCTGGGCGGCGCTGATCTCCCGGTCGCCGAACTGGACCCGCCGGGCCACCTCCTCGACGGCTTCCAGGACGCGCAGGTGGCCGGGGAGTTCGGCGAGTTCCTGGGAGAGGAACGCGGGCCGCACGGTCTGCCCGGTGGTGAAGCGCCCGCCGTCGGGGCGGGTGACGCCGGCGAGCATGCGCAGCAGGGTGGTCTTGCCGGCGCCGTTGCGGCCGAGGATGGCGACCCGGTCGCCGGGGCCGACCTGCCAGGTGACGTCGTGCAGGATCTCCTTCGGGCCGGCGTGCAGGGTGACCTGGTCCAGGTCGTACACCTGCTTGCCGAGCCGGGCGGTGGCGAGCCGCTGCAGCGACATGGTGTCGCGCGGCTCTGGGACGTCGGCGATGAGCGCGTTGGCCGCGTCGATGCGGAACTTCGGCTTGGAGGTACGGGCGGGCGCGCCGCGGCGCAGCCAGGCGATCTCCTTGCGGAGCAGGTTCTGCCGGCGCGCCTCGGTGGCGGCGGCGACCCGCTGCCGCTCGGCGCGGGCGAGGGTCCAGGCGGCGAAGCCGCCCTCGTACGCCCGGACGGTCTGGTCGGCGACCTCCCAGGTGGTGGTGCAGACGGCGTCGAGGAACCACCGGTCGTGGGTGACCACGACGAGCGCGCCCTTGCGGGTGACCAGGTGCTTCGCCAGCCAGTCGACGCCGCCGACGTCGAGGTGGTTCGTGGGCTCGTCGAGGATGAGCAGGTCGGCGTCGCGGACCAGCAGCGCGGCCAGCGCCACCCGGCGGCGCTCGCCGCCTGACATCGGCCCGACGGGTGCCTCCAGGCCGAGGTGGGGCATGCCGAGGCCGTCGAGGATGGCCCGGACACCGGCGTCGCCGGCCCACTCGTGCTCGGCGCCCATGCTCTCGCCGAGCCAGGCGGTGCCGAGGACGACGTCACGGACGGTGGCCTCAGGGGCGAGGTTCAGACTCTGCGGCAGCCAGGACACGCGCAGGTCGCGGCGGTGGGTGACCCGGCCGTCGTCGGGTTCCTCGATGCGGGTGAGCAGCCGCAGCAGGGTGGACTTGCCGGCGCCGTTGAGGCCGACCACACCGACCCGGTCGGCGTCGTCGAGGCCGAGTGAGACGTCGGTGAGCAGCGGCCCGGCGGCGCCGTACCCCTTGGACACCCGGTCCAGGTTGACGATGTTGGCCACTTACCCACCTTTCATGATCAAGGCGTCCCGGTGCCGCGGTCGGCACCTCGGGACGCCCGCCTCTCAGGGTACGCGGCCCCGCGCCCCATGCCGCCCCCGCCGGCCAGGGCCCAGTGATCAACTCCGGTTGCGGCAAAGGGTGGTCTCGTCGTCGGATTTGACCACACCTTGCCGCAAACCGTGTCGATCATGCTGTCCGGGGCGAGCAGCGGCTGGCCCAGGCGCGGACGCGGCGCGGACGCGGCCGGGCGGGGCGTCGAGACGCGAGTCAGACGACGCGGGCGCCGGCGACCGGGCCGTGGGCGACGCGGGCCTCCCGGCACACCCCGGCGGCCTCCAGTTCGGCGGCGATCCGCCGGGCGGCCGCCTCGTCGGTGGCGAGGAAGACGCAGGTCGGGCCGGAGCCGGAGACGATTCCGGCGAGCGCGCCGGCCGTCTCCCCCGCCTTGAGGGTTTCGGCCAGTGCCGGGCGCATGGTCAGCGCGGCGTCCTGCAGGTCGTTGCCGAGCGTGGGGGCGAGCACTCGCGGGTCGCGCTGGCGCAGCGCGGCGAGCAGCGCGTCGGTGCTGCCCAGCGGCTCCCCGGCGGTGCCGGCCTCGCGGAGCCGGTCCAGCTCACGGTAGGCGGCCGGGGTGGAGAGGCCGCCCTCAGCGACCGCCACCACCCAGTGCCACGACGTCGGCCGGGCCAGCACCGGGCTGACCGCCTCGCCCCGGCCGGTGCCGAGCGCGGTGCCGCCGTGGATCAGGAACGGCACGTCGGAGCCGAGGTCGGCGGCGATGCCGGCCAGTTCGTCGCGAGACAGTCCGGTGCCCCAGAGCGCGTCGCAGGCGACCAGGGTTGCGGCGGCGTCGGCGCTGCCGCCGGCCAGTCCGCCCGCCAAAGGGATCTGCTTGCGCAGGTGCAGTCGGGCGTGGGGCAGCACGCCCGCGTAGCCGGCGAGGGCGTGGGCGGCCCGGATCACCAGGTTGGAGTCGTCAAGGGCCAGCTCGCCGGTGCCCTCGCCCTCCATGGTGAGGGTGAGGGTGTCGCCGCGGCGGGCGGTCAGCTCGTCGTAGATGGAGATCGCGTGGTAGACGGTGTTCAGCTCGTGGTAGCCGTCTCGGCGCAGCGGCCCCACCCCGAGGTGCAGGTTGACCTTGGCCGGCACCCGGACCTTGACCGGCCCGCCGGCCCCGCGCCGCTGCTCGTCCTCGTCGTCCGGTCGCCAGGCCTCGGTCACGAGGCGATGCCCCGGATCGGCAGGCGGATGTCGAACGGCATCTCCACGATGAACTCCTCGGCGGGGTCGGGCAACGGCGCCCAGCCTACTGGGCCGCGGACGGCGCGGCCGGGGCCGACGCGGCGATGGCGGCGAACTGCTCCACGGTCAGCGACTCGCCGCGGGCGCCCGGGTCGACGCCGGCGGTGGTGAGCGCCGCGGCGGCCCGGTCGGCACCGCCGGCCCAGCCCGCCAAGGCGGCGCGCAGGGTCTTGCGGCGCTGCGCGAACGCGGCGTCGACCACGGCGAAGACGGCCTCCCGGCGGACGTCGGCGCGGGGCGGCTCGCGGCGGGTGAAGGCGACCAGCCCGGAGTCGACGTTCGGCACCGGCCAGAACACGTTGGGCGGGACCTTGCCGGCGGCCCGGGCGCGGGCGTACCAGGCGAGCTTGACCGACGGGATGCCGTACACCTTGGAGCCGGGACCGGCGACGAGCCGGTCGGCGACCTCCTTCTGCACCATCACCAGGCCATGACGCAGGGTGGGCAGTTCGGCGAGGAGGTGCAGCACCACCGGCACGGCGACGTTGTACGGCAGGTTCGCCACCAGCGCGGTGGGGGCGGGTTCGCCCAGATCGGCGGCGGTGATCCGCAGCGCGTCGGCGGGGTGCACGGTGAGCCCGGCGGCGTCCGGGCCGGCGAACCGGGCGGCGGTCTCCGGCAGCGCGGCGGCCAGCGCCGGGTCGAGCTCCACGGCGTGCACGTGCGCGGCGACCGGGAGCAGGGCGAGGGTGAGCGAACCGAGCCCGGGACCGACCTCCAGCGCCACGTCGTCGGGGGCGAGCCCGGCGGTGGTGACGATCCGGCGGACCGTGTTCGGGTCGTGCACGAAGTTCTGGCCGAGCTTCTTGGTCGGCGTCACACCGAGACGCGCGGCGAGCTCCCGGATCTCCGCCGGGCCGAGAAGACCGGTCATGGAACCAGAGCCTACGGCCAGCGGCCCCGGTGCTTCTTTCACCACGGGCCGAAGGCGCGGTTGCCGGTGGCGGAGATGGCGGCGCAGAGCTCGTCGAGGTCGGTCCCGGTGGTCGCGGCCAGGAACCGGACGGTCAGCGGGATCAGGTACGACGCGTTCGGCCGCCCCCGGTGCGGCATCGGGGTCAGGTACGGGGCGTCGGTCTCCACCAGCAGCTGGTCGACCGGGGTCACCGTGGCGGCCTCGCGGAGCGCTCCGGCACTGCCGAAGGTGACCGTGCCGGCGAAGCTGAGCAGGTAGCCCCGACGTACGCACTCGCGGGCGAAGTCGGCGTCGCCGGAGAAGCAGTGCATGACGACGGTGTCGGGTGCGCCCTCGTCGTCAAGGATGCGCAGCACCTCGGCGTGGGCGTCCCGGTCGTGGATGACGAGTGCCTTCCCGTACCGCTTGGCGATGGCGATGTGCGCCCGGAAGCTCTTCTCCTGCGCGGCCCGCCCCTCGTCCCCGGTACGGAAGAAGTCCATCCCGGTCTCGCCGACGCCGCGTACCCGGTCGCGGGCGGCGAGGGATTCGATCTCGCGCAGCGCCTCGTCCAGGTCGGCCAGGCGGGGCGCCTCGTTCGGGTGCAGCGCCACGGTGGCCAGCACCGCGCCGTAGCGCTCGGCGACGTCGGCGCCCCAGCGGGACGACTCGACGTCCACGCCGACCTGGACCAGCCGGTCCACGCCGACGCCGGCGGCCACCCCGATCGCCGCGCCGACCGGGTCGTCGGCGGGCCCGCCGCTTGAGCCGCCATTCGCTCGCGACCCCGGCTCGCTTTCCGCGCTGACCTGAGGGACGCCGTACTCGCTGACGGTGATGTCCAGGTGGGTGTGGCTGTCCAGCACGGGGACGGGCAGCGCCTCGGGGGCGGGCGGGAACTCCCCGGCCCGGCGGGCGGCCCGCTGCTTGCGGGTTTCGGTCTGCTCGGTCATCGCGGCCAGCATCACACACCGCAGGTGGCCGGTGTTCCCGGGCCGTCATCGCGGGTTCACACACTCAACATCTGTCGCGCTTACCGTGCGAATCGTGATCGTCACTCCTCAGGGCAGCGCGACCGGGCTGCGCGTGACGTACGACGGCCGGATCCACCCTGCGGAGGAGATCGCCCGGGGTGCGGCGTACGAGTTGTTCAGCGCCGAGGAGGTGCCCGGCTTCGAGTGGGCGCCCCGGCCGGGCGTGGCGTATCCGTGGCGGAAGTTCGTGCACGTCACCGAGGTGAGCGTGGTGCACGGCGGGACGCCGCCGACCGAGGAGGCGGACGCGCCGCTGCTGATGCCGGTGCACCGGGAGCGCGGTTGGTCGTACCTGCACCAGCTCAGCCAGCAGCCGGCCGCGGCCGGCGACCCGACGCTCGCCGCGGTGCGCGCCTCAGCGGTGATCCGGCCGGGCACCCGGCTGGTGAAGGTGCTCTCCGCCCGCCAGTTCGCCGGCTACGTGCGGGGCTGGCTGCCGCACGGCTTCTGCTATCGCGAGCACGACGTGGCGCACCTGCGTACGCCGACGGGGCTGGCGGTGCTGCGCGGCGACGGCGAGGGCGGCGATGTGGCGTACGCGCTGCGCTGGCGGGCCTCCGGCCCGACCGACTACGACGTGCCGGGCGGCCCGGCGCACCAGGGACTGGTCGCGCTGCCGCCCCGGGACCGGCTCGGACCGCCGGTGCTGGGTACCGGGTTCGTGCCGAGCAACGCCCAGCTGATCCCGGAGTTCATCACCCGGGACTTCGCCGATCTGCCAATGCCGGCCAACGCCGCCCTGGTCGCCTACCCGGCGGAGGGGGTGGAGGTGGTGCTCTACGCCTACCAGGCGGAACAGCGGGGCTGGCTGCGGATGGTCGGACCGCAGTGGCGGCACCTGCTGTCCGCAGTGCCCGGGCTCTCCCCCGACCAGGAGTACGTGTCGACCGGCGACGCGTTCCGCTCCACCCGGCTCGTCGGCGCCTACGGCGACAGCGAGTACGAGGCGGTGGCGGACCTACCCGGCGGGTTCCGGGTGCTGGCGATGACCCGGGCGGCCCGGTACCCGGTGGAGTCGGCGGCCCGGCGGCTGCGCTACGCCACCTGGCGCGGGGTGCCCTGCCTGGTGCTGCGGGAGGAGTCGGGCTGGCTGCGGCTGCGGCTGCGCCGGCCGGACCCGGACGCGGTGGCCACGACGGGGGCGCAGTGTCACGAGCGGGGCGTCTACGAGACCTGGGCGCCGGCGGCCGAGGTGACCGCCGACCAGGTGGTGGACCTGCCGTACCTGCGGGCATAACGGGCGGCGGCGGGGGAATTCGCCGGGGTCCGACAAGGCATCCCAGCGCTCAGGAGACCCGACATGCCCTTCGTCACCGTCGGCACGGAGAACTCCGCGCCCATCGACCTGTATTACGAGGACCACGGCTCCGGGCAGCCGGTGGTGCTGATCCACGGCTTCCCGTTCAACGGGGCGAGCTGGGAGAAGGTGACCATCGCGCTGCTGCAGGCCGGGTACCGGACGATCACGTACGACCGGCGCGGCTTCGGCTCCTCCGCCCAACCGGCCATGGGGTACGACTACGACACCTTCGCGGCCGACCTGGACGTGTTGATGACCGAGCTGGATCTGCGCAACGCGATCCTGATCGGGCATTCGATGGGCACCGGCGAGGTGACCCGCTACCTGGGCACGTACGGGTCGAACCGGGTGGATCGGGCGGTGCTGCTCGCCCCGCTGGCGCCGTTCCTGCTGAAGACGCCGGACAACCCGGAGGGCATCGACAAGGGCCTCTTCGACGGCTTCCAGCAGGCCATCCGCAACGACCGCTTCGCCTACCTGACCCAGTTCTGCCAGAACTTCTTCAACTATGACGAGAACATGGGCAAGCGGGTCAGCGAGGAGGCGTTCCGGGCGCATTGGGAGATCGGCACCCGGGCGTCGGCCAAGGGCACCCACGACTCTGTGGACGCCTGGCTGACGGACTTCCGCAACGACCTGCCCCGGATCGACGTACCCGTGCTGATCGTCCAGGGCGACAAGGACGCCGTGCTGCCCTTCCCGGTGACCGGCCAGCGGTTGGCGCCGATGCTGCCCAACGCGAAGCTGATCACCCTGAAGGGCGCCCCGCACGGCACCCCGTGGACCCACGCCAACGAGATCAACCAGGCGATCATGGAGTTCATCGGCGCGTCACGGATGGCGCGCGCCTGAGCCCGCGCGCCTGAGCGTGCCGGCGGCGTGGCCCGGTTGCTCCGGGCCGCGCCGCCGCGCGTACGGTCAGCCGGCCAGCCGGGCCAGTTCCTCGTCGACGATCGACGGGTCGAGCTTGCGGAACACCGGCTTCGGCGCCGCGAGCGGCCGGCCCACCTCCAGGGGTACGGGCTCCCAGCGCGCGCCGACGGTGTAGTCGCCGGTCAGCACCGGGTACGCCGGCCCGCCGTCGAGGTCCTCGACCTCCTCGATCACCGGCATCGGCGCGTGGACGCCGGTGCCGCCGAGCAGCTCGTGGATCTTCTGCGCGGAGTGCGGCAGGAACGGGGTGAGCAGCGTGTTGGCGTCGCTGACCACCTGCAGGGCGACGTGCAGGATGGTGCCCATCCGCGGCTTGTCGTCCTCGCCCTTGAGCTTCCAGGGGGCCTGCTCCGACAGGTATTTGTTGGCCTCGGCGACCACCCGCATCGCCTCGCCGATGGCCTGCTTCTGCCGGTGCCTGGCGATCAGGTCACCGACTACCGCGAAGCCGGCCTTCGCGGTGGCGAGCAGCGCCTGGTCGGCCTCGGTGAGCCCGGCCGGGTCGATCGGTGGGATCGCGCCGAAGTTCTTCGCCGCCATCGAGATCGACCGGTTGACCAGGTTGCCCCAGCCGGCGACCAGCTCGTCGTTGTTGCGGCGGAGGAACTCGGCCCAGGTGAAGTCGGTGTCGTTGCTCTCCGGGCCGGCGACCGCGATGAAGTAGCGCAGCGCGTCGGCGTCGTACCGCTCCAGGAAGTCCCGGACGTAGATGACCACCTTGCGGGACGAGGAGAACTTGCGCCCCTCCATGGTCAGGTATTCGCTGGAGACGACCTCGGTGGGCAGGTTGAGCCGGCCCAGCTCGCCCGGCTCGCCGTCACGGGAGCCCTCCCCGGAGTAGCCGTCGAGCAGGGACGGCCAGATCACCGAGTGGAAGACGATGTTGTCCTTGCCCATGAAGTAGTAGCCGCGGGCACCCTTCCCCTCGGCGTCGGCGGACCACCACTTCCGCCAGGCCTCGGGGTCGCCGGTGCGGCGGGCCCACTCGATGGAGGCGGACAGGTAGCCGATCACCGCGTCGAACCAGACGTAGATCCGCTTGTCCGTCCGGTCGCGCCAGCCGTCCAGCGGGATCGGCACGCCCCACTCCAGGTCACGGGTGATGGCCCGGGGCTGGAGGTCGTCCAGCAGATTCTTCGAGAACCGCAGCACGTTGGGCCGCCACCCCTCCCGGGTGTCCAGCCACTGCCGCAGCGCGTCGGCCAGGGCCGGCAGGTCCAGGAAGAAGTGCTCGGTCTCGACGAACTCCGGCGTCTCGCCGTTGATCTTCGACTTGGGGTTGATCAGGTCGATCGGGTCGAGCTGGTTGCCGCAGTTGTCACACTGGTCGCCGCGGGCGCTGTCGTAGCCGCAGATCGGGCAGGTGCCCTCGATGTAGCGGTCGGGCAGGGTCCGGCCGGTGGACGGGGAGATCGCCCCGGTGGTGACCTTCGGGACGATGTAGCCGTTGCGGTGCAGCCCGAGGAACAACTCCTGCACCACGGCGTAGTGGTTGCGGGTGGTGGTGCGGGTGAACAGGTCGTACGACAATCCGAGCGCCCGCAGGTCCTCGGCGATCACCCGGTTGTACCGGTCGGCCAGCTCACGTGGGGTGACCCCCTCGGCGTCGGCCTGCACCTGGATCGGGGTGCCGTGCTCGTCCGTGCCGGAGACCATGAGCACGTCGTGACCCGCCATGCGCATGTACCGGGCGAAGACGTCGGAGGGAACCCCGAATCCGGATACGTGGCCGATGTGGCGCGGGCCGTTGGCGTAGGGCCAGGCGACCGCGGCGAGAACGTGACTCATGAGCAGCAAGCGTAGTGATTACCTCCGGTCGACCGCGAACCAATAGGGCGCGTCCCACCGCGCGGCCCCGACACCCCGTCCGATTTGTCGCCGACACGCGGGCTGAGCTGCCCGGCCGCCCCCGCGTACCGGTGTCAAATGAACGGCGTGACCAGCAGACCAGCGGCGCCGGCCGACCCGCCGGTGGAGGTGGAACCGACCACCGGGGCGCCGGTGGGCGCGGTGCCACGCCGGGTGCCGATCCGGCAGGCGCGCTGGCGGCGGCCCTCGCCGGGCGGTCCGCCGGACGGCGAGGTCTGCTGGGCGCCGATCGAGGAGGTGCACTGGGACGGCACGCCGCTGCGGACGGAGCCACCCCGGCGGGTGGACCGGCCGTCCACCCACCCCCCGCTGCACCGACAGCGCCGCTCCCGGCCGTCCCGCCCGCTCGACCCGCTGCCGGCGATGGCGGCGCTGGTCGCGTTGAGCCTGCTCGCGGCGTTCTTCGCTTGGGTCAGCGCCCAGCCCTTCTGGTTGGCGACGGGGCACGCCGCGAACGGAACCGTGGTGATCACCGACTGCACGGGCGGCGGCCTGACGCAGCGCTGCCGGGGGTTCTTCCTGGCCGACGGCGGGCGGTTCGTCGGCCATGGGGTACGGGTCAGCGGCGTGCCGGCCGAGCGCAGCGCCACCGGCAGCGCCCTGCCCGCCCGGATGACCGGGCCAGGCGGGACCACGGCGTACGCGGACGCCGGGGCCGGCCGGCACCTGCGCTGGCTGCTCGGGCTGCTGCTGGTGCTGGGCTGCGCCGCCGGGATCGCCCGGTGGACCGGGGCCACCCGGCTGCCGCACCGGCGTCAGCGCCGCTGGGCGGTGGCGGCCACCCTGGCCGGCCCGGCGCTGATCGCCGCCGGCTTCCTCGCCGCCGCGTGGTGAGCCGCCGGCGATGTCAGGTGGGGCCCCCTCCGGTACCGCAGGCGTTAACCGGGTGCCCCTCCTTTCACGTGTGCACGATGGTGTAGACCTCGCGGCGGCGCAGGCCGTACGCGGTGGCGACCTCGGTGATCGCGTCGCGCCGGGACAGCCCGGCCGCCTCCCGCTCGGCCACCGCGGCGCGCAGCGTGTCGTCGTCCGGCCGGGCCGCGGGGACCGGCGGCGCGCCCGCCACGACCAGGGTGATCTCGCCGCGCGGCTCGCCCGCCGCGGCCCACTCGGCCAGCTCGCCCAGCGGCCGGCGGACCACCTCCTCGTACGTCTTGGTCAGCTCCCGGCAGAGCGCGGCGGGCCGGTCCGGGCCGAAGGCCGCGGCCAGGTCGGCCAGGGCGCCGGCGATCCGGTGCGGCGCCTCGAAGAGCACCAGGGTGCGTTCCTCGGTGGCGAGGGCACGTAGCCGGGACCGGCGGCCGGCGGGCGTGCGGGGCAGGAAGCCCTCGAAGCAGAACCGGTCGCAGGGCAGCCCGGACAGGGCCAGCGCGGTGGTCACCGCGCTGGGTCCGGGGGCGGCGGTGACCGGGAAGCCGGCGTCGATGGCGGCCCGGACCAGCCGGTAGCCGGGGTCGGAGACGCTGGGCATGCCACCGTCGGTGACCAGGGCGATCGTGTAGCCGGCGGCGAGCACCTCGACCAGCTCGGGCGTACGCCGCTCCTCGTTGCCCTCGAAGTAGGAGACGATCCGGCCGGGCACGGTCACGTCGAGGTCGCGGGCCAGCCGGGTGAGCCGGCGGGTGTCCTCGGCGGCGACCACGTCGGCGGTGGCGAGCACCTCGCGGAACCGGGCCGAGGCGTCGGCCGGGTTGCCCAGCGGCGCGCCGAGCAACACCAGGCGTCCCATCTCGGACATTTCACCCACTCCAGTGCACTCCTTCATCGACGGCTGTTCTAATCTCGGGGACGACAGGCGCCACCGGGCACGTTCGCAGCCTACGATCGCCGGGTGACGAGTGCGTCGACTGCACAGAGCGCAAGCGGGTCCATCGCCGAGCGGACGGACGCCGGCCGGGCCGACGGGTCCGCGACGACGGGCGGGGGCGGGATCCCGGCCGTCGTCCGGCGACGGCTCGCCACCGTCGACGCCCGCCTCGACGGGTACGCCTGGTTGGCCACCTCGGTGGTCGTGGCGATCGCGGCGATCCTGCGCTTCGTCGGCCTCAGCGGCCCCAAGGGCAAAATTTTCGACGAGACCTACTACGCCAAGGACGCGTACGGGTTGATCGACCGGGGCGTCGAGTGGAGCTACAAGGACAACGGCCCCTCGTACGTGGTGCACCCGCCGCTGGGCAAGTGGCTGATCGGGCTCGGCGAGTGGGCCTTCGGCTACCAGGACCCGGAGACGAACATCTCCGTACCGGGGCACCTGATGACCACCGCCCCGGAGTTCGGCTGGCGGTTCGCGGCGGCCGTGGCCGGCACCCTGTCGGTGCTGCTGCTGGTGCGGATCGGCCGGCGGATGTTCCGCTCCACCGCCCTGGGCTGCACGGCCGGGCTGCTGCTCGCCCTGGACGGCTTCCACCTGGTGCTCTCCCGCACCGCGCTGCTCGACATCTTCCTGCTGCTGTTCGTGCTGGCCGCGTTCGGCGCCCTGGTGCTGGACCGGGACGCCCGGCGCCGCCGCTGGACCCGCGCGCTGGAGGCGGGGCTCGACCCGTCGCGACCCGGGCGGGCCGGCCGGCCGCCGTCGACCTGGCGGAACTGGCCGTGGTGGCGGCTGCTCGCCGGGGTGCTGCTCGGCTGCGCCTGCGCGGTGAAGTGGAGCGGCCTGTACTTCGTGCCGGCCTTCGCGCTGCTGGTGATCCTCTGGGAGGTCGGCGTCCGCCGGTCCGCCGGCGTACGCCACCCGTGGCGGGACGCCCTGCTGGACGAGCTGCCCTGGCTGCTGCTGGCCGGGGTGCTGTTGGTCGGGACGTACATCGCCACCTGGTCGGGCTGGCTGCTCAGCGACGACGGCTACTTCCGCCTGGCCAGCCGCTACCCGGGCGCGGGACTGAGCGACAGCCCGGTCGTCGGGCCGCTGATCAACCTGTGGAAATACCACCAGGCCGCGTACGGCTTCCACACCGGGCTCGAGGACCCGCACAAGTACCAGTCCTGGCCGTGGCAGTGGCTGCTGCTCGGCCGGCCGGTCGCCTTCTACTGGTCCGGCAACGGCAACTGCGGCGCGCCGAGCTGCGCGTCGGAGATCCTGCTGCTCGGCACCCCGCTGCTGTGGTGGTCGTTCCTGCCGGCGCTGGCGGCGCTGGCCTGGCTGGGGCTGGCCCGGCGGGACTGGCGGGCCGGGGCGATCCTGCTCAGCGTGGCCGCCGGCCTGCTGCCCTGGTTCTGGTTCGCCCTCGACAACCGGACGATGTTCTCCTTCTACACCGCCCCGGCGGTGCCGTTCCTGGTGCTCGCGGTGGTCTACGTGCTCGGCGCGATCGCCACACCGGCGCCGGCCGCCGCTTCGGCCACGGTGCCGCCACCGAGCGCGCAGGATGTCTCCGATCGCCGACTCGTGGGCGGGATCATCGCGGGCGCGTACGTGCTGCTGGTGGCCCTGTGCTTCGCCTACTTCTACCCGATCTTCGTGGGCCGGCTGATGACGTACGCGGACTGGTCCGCCCGGATATGGCTGGACGGCCGCTGGATCTGACCCGGAGCAGCCCGGTCGGAGCACGGCCGGGCGGCCCGGAGCGCGGCCAGCCACCCGGCGGGCCGGCGCCCAGCGGGGCGGCCTGGCACGGCGGGGCGGCCTGGCGAACAAAAAGACGCGCCCCGATCGCCTGCCACGGGGGAAGCGGGCGATTGGGGCGCGCAGAAGAAGCTTAACCATCCCTGCATCACCCGCACAACTGGTCGTGCCCGGTCAAGTTCCCGGCCGGTGCGTCCGGCGAGGGTGATCACACTCGACCAGGTCACCCACCGTCATCGCCCAGAGACATCACGAGAACCTTGCGGTCTCGCCCCCCGCCATCCGCAGAGTTTTGGCGCGGCCTATGGCGGGAAAGTGAAGATAGTCAGGTCTTGGGACCGTTTCTGGCGCTGGCCCGGATGTGCGAATGGCGAAATACCAAACTGGATGATCACCTGAGCGACACCCGAATGATCATCCGAAGTGGATATCACTACACTTCGGTCGGTGATCAACAAGAGAAGATCGCTGGCCGTCCTTCTCGGACTGCTGACGACGACCGCGCTGATCGGTCCGGTGCCCGCCAGGGCCGACGACCCCGAAACCCCCGCCGAGCCGCCCAAGGTCGAACTGGTCCTCGACGTCAGCGGCTCCATGCGGGCCCGCGACATCGACGGGCGCAGCCGGATCTCGGTCGCGCAGCAGGCGTTCAACGAGGTCGTGGACGCACTGCCGGACGAGACCCAGCTCGGCATCCGGGTACTCGGAGCCACCTACCGGGGCAAGGACAAGACGCAGGGCTGCCTTGACACCCAGCAGATCGTGCCGGTCGGCCCAGTGGACCGTACGCAGGCCAAGGCGGCCGTGGCCACGCTCCGGCCGACCGGTTTCACCCCTGTCGGTCTGGCGCTCCGCTCGGCCGCCCAGGACCTCGGCACCGGCAGCACCGCCCGCCGGATCGTGCTGATCACCGACGGCGAGGACACCTGCGCCCCGCCCGACCCCTGTGAGGTGGCCCGCGAGCTGGCCGCCCAGGGCACCAAGCTGATCGTCGACACCCTGGGCCTCGCCCCCGACGAGAAGGTACGCCGACAGCTGCTCTGCATCGCCGGGGCGACCGGCGGCACGTACACGGCGGCGCAGAGCGCCGACGAGCTGACCGGCCGGATCAAGCAGCTCGTGGACCGGGCCCGGGACACCTACACCGCCGCCCCGACCGTGGTCGGCGGGTCGGCCGAGTGCGACAAGGCACCACTGCTCGGCCCTGGCGTCTACACCGACCGGGAGGCGTTCTCCGAGCACCGCTGGTACCGGGTGCCGGTGCGACCCGGCCAGGAGCTGCGCGCCTCGGTCAGCGTGGCGCTGGACCGGCCGGTCAACCCCGACTACGGCGTACTGCTGCGGGCCACCGCGCAAGACGGGCGGGAGCTGGTCCGAGGCATCGACGCCGGCAGCGGGCGTACCGACGTGGTCTCCGCCGGCCTGCGCTGGTCCGCGGCCGAGGAGGACGGCCCCAGCCCGTCCCCGAGCGGCACCGTGACCGCGGAGCCGGTGTGCCTGGTGGTCAGCAACTCGTTCGCGCCCCGCCCCGGCACCGAGGCCACCCCGGGGATGCCCCTGGAACTGACCGTCGACGTGGTCGCCGCCTCCCCCGCCCCGGACGGGCCGGACCTCGGCCGCGGCTGGGCCCTGCTGCTCCTGCTCACCCTGGCCGGGCTGGTCACCGGGCTGGTCGCCGGGCTGCTCACCCGCTGGTGGGTCGCCACCTGGAGGGAGAACTGAGGATGCGTACGCTGATCCGGTCCGCGGCGGCGCTGGCCGTCGCCGGGCTGACCCTCGCCCCGGCCGCCGCCTCGGCCGCACCCACACCCTCGCCGGGCGCGGCCACGGTCACCAAGGCCGGCACCTCGTTCCTGACCGCCACCGCCATCGCCGCCGGCCAGCCCGTCGAGGTGGGTGCGTCGAGCGGCGACCACCTCTACTGGTCGTTCCGCACGGAGGCCGGGCAGACCCACGAGATCACCGCCACAATTTCCTTCCCGAAGGGCCGCACCGGCCGGTCCACCTGGACCGTCGACGTCTTCGACGGGCTGCGCCGCCGGCAGGCCTGCACGGCCGGGGCGCAGACCCCGACCATCGACGCGAAGGCGACCAGCGTCACCCTGGGCTGCACGCTGCGCCGGGTCCGGCCCTGGGCCGAGCCGTGGTCCGGTGACCCACTGCCCGGCACCTACTACGTCCGCCTCGCGGTGACCGACCTGCCCGAGCCGGACCTGGGCCTGCCGATCGACGTGGACCTGCTGGTCAGCGTGGACGGCGAGGGCGGCGCGTCCGGTGACGACGGAAAGCTCGAGGCACCGCTGGTGCCGAACACCCGGGCCGGGACGGTGCTCACCGCCGAGCCAACGCCCGAACCGGTCGCCGAGAAGGAGACCAGTCTCACCGGCTGGCTCCCGGAACCCGGCTCACGCTGGGTCTGGACCACGGCGGGTGGAGTGCTCGCCGCTGTGGCGGGCGTGGTCGGCTTCGCCCTCACCCGTCGATCCCGCCGCCTCTGACCCGCCTCTGGTGGCCGCCGCGTCATCGAACGCGGCGGCCACCGGAAGCACCGTTCAGGAGGGACGCCTGCTGCGCGGCACCCAACCGATGAACCGGTCCTGCAGCGACGACACCGGCGCGGTGTGTAGGTCATTGGTGGCGGCGGCGAGGCAGGAGCCCAGATAGACGCTCAGCGAGGCCCGGTCCACGTGGTACTCGTCCAAGAGGCGGCTGCGCTTGGTGGCGCAGGGCCACTCGTCGCCGCAGGACCCGCAGGTCCAGTCGGGGGTCACCGGGGAGTGCTCATCCGGTCCCTGGCCCGACGCCTTCGCACCAGGCGTCATCGGCACATCCTCTCGCAGGTGGACGGGGAAGATCAACTGTCGTCAGTGGATCTGGCCAGCTGACGATGTCCCGAACAGCGTCATCCGGCGTCGTGGCGTTACGTCGCTGCGATACGTTCACCGTCCATGTGCACGGCTGACCGCCAACTCGGCAGCCGAGCGCCGGGTAGGCGGTACCAACACCGTAACGATCAGGCGGCCGGCAGGGCAGTGGGTCCGCCCAGGTCCAGCAGAATTCCTGAATGCCTTCCCTTATTCGCCTGGCGCTGGTCGGAGATCCCGAGCTCGACGTCGCCGCACAGGCTCCGATCGGCCGAGCGAGCTGGATAGGGAACCCCATCCGTCGACCGTAGACGGGCGTGACCTGAGGATCGTTCATCCCGCTGCCCGACCGGCACTCCGCCGGTCGGGCGACTCGGCTGGCATTCCGGTCGTCACCGCAGGTCCAAGCGTCGGCACAGATGGCGACGACTGGCTGCTGGCAGTTGTTGCTATTGCAAGCACACTGGGGCGGGTGACGTCTCAGCCCCCGCAGGACCCGTGGCACGGGCAACGGCCACCACCTCCCCCGCCCCCGGCGCCCTGGGAGCAGCCGGCGGCCCGGTTCGGACCGGTCCCGCCGTACCCGACGGCTCAGGTCCCGGCTGCCGCCCGGAACGAGGTGCACGGATGGGCAACCGTGCCGGTTGGGATCAACGGCGCTCCTGGCAAGGGCCCGAAACAACCCGTCACCCGGGGGCAGAAGATCGTTGGAGGCTTCCTCGGACTGTTCCTGCGGCTGGGGTCTCGCCGCCATCGGCAACTCGGGCAACGACAAGCCGGCCCCTCAGCGCACCCCCGGCGCCGCTGCCAGAGGTAGCCCACGGGCAGCCGGCTGCGTTGGCGGGCCGTCTGAGCGGGCAGAACCAGAATTTCGTGCACGGAGGCCGTCCCGGTTCAGGGACGGCCTCCGCTGTGTCATGCGATCAAGGCGCTACGGACGGACAACACGCGACACCCTGGACGACGAATGCGGCTGGAGCCGGCCCCGTGGGCAACCTTTTGGAGCATCGGTTGGGTAGTAA